>NZ_JAJDNQ010000047.1 GCF_022340605.1 Thiohalocapsa sp. | reverse complement strand
TCGTCGTTGGTGTAGATCCGCGTCCGAAAGCGCCGCTCAGGCCCAGGCAGGCGCTCGATGTGGCCGGTGCGCAGCCGAAAGCGGCCAGCGGCACGGTCGCGGTAATAGAGCTTCAGCGATTCGCCGATGACCGGAAAGGCGATCTGCTCCCACGGGATCTCATCCTCGCGCATGAGGCTGACCTCCAGACTCTCGGTGCCGGGGCCGAAGTCCAGGGTTTCGAGCCGGGCGCGGAACAGCATATAGACCTGGCTGATGTGCGGCAGGTTGAACAGGGTGTAGAGGCCGCCGACTGCAACCTGTGCGCGGGCCTCTTCCAGGGTCTCGCGGGCGGCGCCCTGCTGCACCGTCTCGCCGTTCTCCATGAAGCCCGCGGGTAGGGTCCAGAGCCCGTAGCGCGGCTCGATGGCGCGCTTGCAGAGCAGGATGCGGTCTTCCCACTCTGGGATGCAGCCGACGACGATCTTCGGGTTCTGGTAGTGCACCGCCCCGCAGGCGTCGCAAACATACCGCGGCAGGTTGTCGCCCTCCGGTACGCGCAGGGTCACGGCCTCGCCGCAGTGGCTGCAGAAGTTCATCGTCGCGGTTGCTCCTCTCTGCTGGGTCTGGGCGGCTGGATCTGGGCGACTGGATCTGGACGCTTCCGGGCGCAGGCCGGCCATGGGATCAACGTGAGCACAGGGTCATCATACGGACATGCGATCGCTCGCCGCCGGGCTTAACATGGGGCCAGTGCGGTCACGCCGCCAGTGATGCCGGCGGTGACGACACTGCCGGCGGTGGTGCGGCCGCGGGGAACCCCCCATTATGTCCGCCATTCAAGCCGCCTCGGAGAGGCCGATGCCCGCCCCCACTTACAACACCAAACCCGGCACCTGGGACCTCACCGGCGCCACCTTCATCGACGGTGGCGTCAACTTCTGCTGCTTCTCGCGCCATGCGACGGCGGTGGAGCTGCTGCTGTTCGAACAACCCGCGAGCCCGCACCCCTTCCAGGTGATCACGCTCGACCCGCGCGTGCACCGCACCTTCTTCTTCTGGCACGTGCTGGTGGAGAACCTACCGGAGGGCACCTGCTACGGCTGGCGCATGGACGGCCCCACCAACACGGCCGAGAGCGGCTGTCGCTTCGACCGCGACAAACTCCTGCTGGATCCCTGGTGCACGGCCGTGGACGACCGGCTCTGGGATCGCGACGCGGCGGCCAGGCCGGGCGACAACCTGGCCACCGCCATGCGCTCGGTGCTGCTGCGCGACGACTACGACTGGGAGGGCGACACGCACCGGCACGTGCCGCTGACCGAGGCCATCATCTACGAGATGCACGTAGGCGGCTTCACCCGGCACCCGTCCGCGGACACGCCCCATCCCGGCACCTTCCGCGCCCTGGTCGAGAAGATCCCATACCTGCAAGACCTCGGCATCACGCACGTGGAGCTGCTGCCGGTGATGGCCTATGACCTGCAGGACGTGCCGCCGCACACCGCGGAGCTCGGCTTGGCCAACTTCTGGGGCTACAGCACCCACAGCTTCTTCGCCCCGCACCCGCATTACGCCTGCGACCCGGCGCGCGCCCGGGACGAGTTCCGCGACATGGTGAAGGCCCTGCACCGGGCCGGCATCGGCGTGATCCTGGACGTGGTCTACAACCACACCGCCGAAGGCGGCATGGACGGGCCGACCATCGCGTTCAAGGGGATGGGCAACGAGATCTTCTACCACCTGGACGCTGAGGACCGGCGCAGGTACCGCGATTACACCGGCTGCGGCAACACCGTCAACTGCAACCACCCGCTGGTAACCCGCTACCTCATCGCGAGCCTGCACTACTGGGCGCACGACATGCATGTGGACGGCTTCCGCTTCGACCTCGCCAGCGCCATGGCCCGCGGCGAGGACGGCGCGCCGGAAAACCACGCGCCGGTGCTCTGGTCCATCGAGCTGTCCCCGGAGCTGGGCCGCGCGCACATCATCGCCGAGGCCTGGGACGCCGCCGGGCTCTACCAGGTGGGCGACTTCCCGGGCTTCCGCTGGGCGGAGTGGAACGGCCACTACCGGGACGTGGTGCGCGCCTTCGTGCGCGGCGACAAGGGGCTGATCCAGCACCTGGCGACGCGCGTCGCCGGCTCCAGCGACCTCTACGAGGCGCGCGGGCGGCTGCCGGCCAATTCCATCAACTTCATTACCTGCCACGACGGCTTCACGCTGTGGGACCTGGTCTCCTACGACGAGAAGCACAACGAGGCCAACGGTGAGGGCAACCGCGACGGCCATGATCACAACCTGAGCTGGAACTGCGGCGTCGAGGGGCCCACGGACGACCCGGAAATCCTCGCACTGCGCCAGCGCCAGGCGCGCAACCTGACGGCCATCCTGCTGCTGAGCCAGGGCGTACCGATGTTGCTCGCCGGCGACGAGTTGCTGCGCACCAAGCAGGGCAACAACAACACCTACTGCCAGAACAACGAACTGTCCTGGATCGACTGGCGAGAAGTCGACGACAACCGCGACATGCTGGACTTCACCCGCGGCATGATCGCGTTTCGCAAGCGGCACCCCACCCTGCGCCGTCGGCGCTTCCTGACCGGCAAGCCGGACCGCGAGGGCGCCCCGCCGGACATCACCTGGCACGGCGTGAAGCTGCACGACCCCGGCTGGGACGACGGCAACGCCCAATCGCTGGCGTTTATGCTGGCGGGCCTTGCCGACGACGAGCCGCACCTGCACGTGATGCTGAACATGTGGGACCGGGCGCTGGAGTTTGCGCTGCCCCCGCTGGATGGCCGCCGCTGGTACCTGGCAGTGGACACCGCCAGCCAACCCGCCGTGCGGGAGTCCGAGCAACAGCCCGCGGTGCACGACGGCCGCTATCGCGTCGGCCCGCGCAGCGTGGTCGTGCTGGAAGGCCGCTGAAAAGCCGATCGACCGCCCCGCGCGGCACTGGCGGTCAAGCCCGTCGGCCTCATATGGCCAGTCACCACCCGCAAACTGAAGGAGCGAGCAGATGCAACTCGGCATGATCGGCCTCGGGCGCATGGGCGCCAACATGGTCCAGCGGCTCATGGCCGCCGGGCACGACTGCGTCGTTTACGACACGAACCCCGACAGCGTCCAGGCGCTGGTGAACGACGGCGCCACCGGCGCCGACAGCGTCCAAGACCTCTGCGCCAAGCTCACTGCGCCGCGGTCGGTGTGGATCATGGTGCCGGCGGCCGTCGTCGATAAGGTCATCGCGGACCTGCGCCCGCACCTGGAAGCGGACGACACCATCATCGACGGCGGCAATTCCAACTACCGCGAGGACATGCGCCACCAGGCATCCCTGCGCGATGCCGGCGTCCACTTTCTGGACTGCGGCACCTCCGGCGGCGTCTGGGGCAAGGAGCGCGGCTACTGCCTGATGATCGGCGGCGACGCCGGCGCCGTGCAGCGCCTGGACCCCATTTTCAAGACACTCGCACCCGGCGTCGGCGACATCGAGCGCACGCGCGGGCGCAGCGGCGAGCCAAGCCCCGCCGAGCAAGGCTATCTGCACTGCGGCCCGAGCGGCGCCGGGCACTTCGTCAAGATGGTGCACAACGGCATCGAGTACGCGCTGATGGGCGCCTACGCCGAGGGCCTGAACATCCTCAAGCACGCCGGCATCGGCCGCCAGGATCAGGAAGTCGACGCCGAGACGGCACCGCTCGCGGACCCCGAGTACTACCAGTTCGACATCGACGTCGCCGAGGTGGCGGAGGTCTGGCGCCGCGGCAGCGTCGTCGCCTCCTGGCTGCTGGACCTGACGGCCATCGCGCTGCTGCACGACAAGGAGCTCGACGGCTACGGCGGGCGCGTGTCGGACTCCGGCGAGGGCCGCTGGACCTGCCAGGCCGCCATCGACACCGGCACCCCGGCGCCGCTGCTCACCGCCGCGCTGTTCGAGCGCTTCAGCTCCCGCGGCGAGGCGGACTTCGCCAACAAGATGCTGTCGGCGATGCGCTATCAGTTCGGGGGGCATGAGGAGAAGTCGGAGTAGCGAGGCGGGGGAGCGAGACTTGTGGGAGCGCCACTGCTTTTTGTGGCGCGATCTTCTTGCGGCCGCTCGGTCGCGGCACCGAGCGTGCCGCTCCCACACCGAGCGCGCCGCTCCCGCGGGGCGTGTTGTGGGAGCGCCACTGCCTTTTGTGGCGCGATCATCCCGCGGTGGTCGGGAGTTGCTCGCGTCGGCGCGCCGGCCGCTCGGTCGCGGCACCGAGCGTGCCGTTCCCACACCGAGCGTGCTGCTCCCGCAAGCCCTGACACTGTCTCAACCGCACAGACCGGAATCAGCAGCGCACGAGGAGACACAGCATGTCCCTGATGCAGACCGACTTCACCGAGGCCGCACCGGCGCCGCCGAATGTCATGATCATCTTCGGCGCCGCCGGCGACCTCACCAAGCGCAAGCTGGTGCCATCGCTCTATCACCTGTGCAACGCTCGGCTGCTGCCGGACGGCTTCGTCATGCTCGGCCTCGACCGGATGGACATGGACGACGACGCCTTCCGCTCCCTGATGGCGGAGAAGATCAAGGACCACGTCGGCGAAGCCTTCGACGACGCCGTCTGGCACCGCCTCGCCGAGCGGCTCCAGTACATGAAGATCGACATGCTGAACGGCACCGACTACGAACGGCTCTGCGAGCGCCTGAGCCGCATCGATGCCGAGCGCGCCACCGACGGCAACTACCTCTTCTATATGGCCATCCCGCCCAGCCTGTTCTCTCAGGTGGCGGATCACCTCGGCGACGTCGGACTGCTGCACCAGACCGAGGACGACTGGCGCCGGATCATCATCGAAAAGCCCTTCGGCCACGACCTCGAGTCCGCCATTGCGCTGAACAAGCACCTGCACAGGAACCTGGACGAGGAGCAGATCTACCGCATCGACCATTACCTGGGCAAGGAAACCGTCCAGAACATCATGGTGTTCCGCTTCGCAAACGGCTTCATCGAGCCGCTGTGGAACCGCCAGCACATCGACCACGTGCAGATCACCGTCGCCGAGTCCGTCGGCGTCGAGCACCGCGGCGCCTATTACGAAGAGGCCGGCGCCATGCGCGACATGATTCCGAATCATCTCCTGGTGCTGCTCGGCTTCCTCGCCATGGAGCCGCCCAACTCCTTCGACGCCACGGCGCTGCGCGACGAGGTCAACAAGGTGCTGGACGCCATCACGCCGCTGACCCCCGAGGACGTGCTCACCCACGCCGTGCGTGGCCAGTATGGCCCCGGCAAGATGCCCAACGGCGAGCAGGTGATGGCCTATCGCGCATCGCCCGGCGTGGACCCGCACTCCCATACCGAGACCTTCGCCGCCCTCAAGCTCGGCATGGACAACTGGCGCTGGGCCGGCGTGCCCTTCTATCTGCGCACTGGCAAACGGCTCACCGCGCAGTACACCGAGGTCGCCATTCAATTCAAGCGGGCGCCGACCATCATGTTCAAAGACACGGACGTCGACGAGATCGAGCCCGACATGCTGGTGCTGCGCATCCAGCCCAACGAAGGCATCCAGATGAGCTTCGGCGCCAAGATTCCGGGGCCCACCATGCGCATCGGCGCCGTCAACATGGACTTCTGCTACGAGGACTACTTCGGGAACAAGCCCGCCACCGGCTACGAGACCCTCATCTACGACTGCATGAAGGGCGACGCCACCCTCTTCAAGCACGCCGACACCGTGGAGAAGGGCTGGGAGATCGTCCAGTCGGTGCTCGACGTCTGGGCCGCGCTGCCCCCGCGCGACTTTCCCAACTACGCCGCCGGCACCTGGGGCCCCGCCGCCGCCGGCGACCTCCCCAAGCGCGACGGGCGGATCTGGCGGCGGATCGAGGTGCCAAAAGCACACCGATGAAGAAGGGCCGAGGGCCGAGGGCCGCGTATCGTTAGGTGTAGGTCGGGTTAGCGCAGCGTAACCCGACGCTGGGCCTCAGTAAGCCGTTGATTGTCGGGTTACGCTATCGCTAGCCCGACCTACGATCCGCTGGTTTTCGGCGTTGCGAGCAATACGTGGTCGTTGTCGTTGTCGAGTATCCGACCACGACCACGCTTACGACCACGAACGCAAAATCAGGAGAAGCGCTGCACTAGACCCACCCAATACGCCCAGCGCCTGTATCGCACGAGCCCGCCTGGCGGGCGGCCGAGCCAAGTGGAACTCGGCGCCCCCAGGCGGCCGTCGGACGGCGACGGGGCCTTACCGCCAAGCGAGCGGCTAGTGCCCCCTGGCGGCGCCGACTTTCAGTCAGCTCCTCTCAATGCTCGCCCTTGGTGCGCAGCAACCCGGCCAGACGATTGCCCTGCTTCTGCGGACCGCCGCGCGGGAACAACCGGTGCAGCGCCGCGCTGCCACCCTCCTGCGGGCCCCATTGGGCGCGGAAGTGCTTGACCATGTCGCGTACCGAGGCCTGGCTGCCGTGGCGGCTGTAATGCTCGCGCAGGAAGCGGATAACGGCCCAGTGGCGCGCCGTGAGCGTCAGCCCCTCGGCCGCGGCCAACTCGCGCGCAAAGGCCTCGCTCCAATCGGATGGGTCCACCAGATAGCCTTCGCCGTCGGTGACGACCTGCCGGCCGTCCACCTCGAGCGTGCGCGTAGCCATGTCGCTGTAGGCATTGCTGCCGCTCGGGAATTCACCTGGATGGCCGGCGGTAGCGGCGGCGCTTTCCACCACCGACCAGAGCCCAATGGGGATCTCGTCGGCGAACTGGCCGTGGTAGCGCTCGATGCCCGAGACCAGCACCTTGCCGCTCTCGGCCTCGAGCGGGAAACGCGCGCGGCCTTCGCGGTCGGTGTCCACGGCCGCGGTGCGCGTGCCGTCCGGATCCACTTCCAGCACCACGGGCGTGCGCTTCAGCGGCTCGCCGGTGACTCGCATGAAGACCTTGACCGTAATCATCGTAACCCTCCCCGGCTTACTTCGCCGTCAGGTTGCGCGCTCTGCCCGGTGCATCGACGCCGCTGCCGGGGCACCACCACGGCACAGCCCGCGCTGGGACGGCGTGGCGGTGCTCGCGGAATGGTCGAGCGGGCAGTGCTCGCTGTCTTGAGTATGGGTTACTTAGATACGACTGGTGCGGGGTACCGGCCTTGACTCGGATCAAGCCGTGTCGGGCGGTCTTGGTGGGTGGGGTCGCATGAGGCCGCCTCGCGGCGGCCGGGCCGAGTGCAACTCGGCGCCCCCAGGGGGCGCCGCGTGGGGGCGCCGAGTTGCACTCGGCGTTCTTTCATTGCCGGCCGAAGCCGGCGCACCGGCCGGCTCAGCCCTCGCCGTCGCGCGCGAACAGCTCGTCGAGCTTCTGCTCAAAGGCGTGGTAGCCGAGGTATTCGTAAAGCTCGGCGCGGGTCTGCATGCTATCGATGACGCCGGCCTGGGTACCGCCCTTGCGGATGGCCTGGTAGACGTCGAGCGCGGCCTTGTTCATGGCGCGGAAGGCCGAGAGCGGATAGAGCACCAGCGACACGCCGGCACCGGCGAGCTCGTTGGTGGTGAACAGCGGCGTGGCGCCGAACTCGGTGATGTTGGCGAGCACGGGCACGTCCACGGCAGCGGTGAAGCGCTCGTACTGCGCAAGCTCCGTCAGCGCCTCCGGGAAGATCATGTCCGCGCCGGCCTCGGCACAGGCGGCGGCGCGCTCGATGGCGGCATCGATCCCCTCCACGGCCATGGCATCGGTGCGCGCCATGATGACGAAATCGTCGCGGCGGGCGTCCACGGCGGCCTTGATGCGGTCCACCATCTCCGCGAGCGGCACGATGGCCTTGTTGGGCCGGTGGCCGCAGCGCTTGGCGGCGACCTGGTCCTCGATGTGGCAGCCGGCGGCGCCGGCGCGGTTCAGCTCGCGCACGGTGCGGGCGATGTTGAAGGCGCCGCCCCAGCCGGTGTCCGCGTCCACCAGCACCGGCAGGTCGCAGGCGTACGTGATGCGCCGCACATCCACCAGCACGTCCTCCAGGCTGGAGATGCCGAGGTCCGGCACGCCGAGGGAGCCCGCGGCGACGCCGCCGCCGGAGATGTACAGGGCCCGGTAGCCGGTGTGGGCGGCCAGCATGGCATGGTAGGCGTTGATGGCGCCGATGACCTGCAATGGGCGCTCTTCCTGCACGGCGCGGCGCAGCTTGGCGCCGGGGGTCTCGTGGTTGCTCATCCGTCACCTCCGGGTTGCGCGAGCGATGCGCGGACGGCAGCCGCGCAAACCTGACACTGTAGCCTGTTTGGCGCCATCGGTGGCCGGAAGAACGGCAATCCTTGTCATTGGCGCGAGCGGACTTCTCCGTGCCGCGCGCCGCGCGACATCGACTGCGCTCAGAGCGCGTCAAGAAGCCCCGTGGGTCGCGCTGGGAAACGACGCCCGACACCGCACCGCATGTAACCGCCTGAACGTCGGCCCGACCTACGGAGCTCGGCAATGTAGGTCGGGCCGACGGTAGGAGGCCCGACGATCGGGCGTTGGCGCGCGCGGTGTCGGGCTTCGTTCCTAAGCCTGACCTGCGGTGACCGCGTTGAATCGAGCCGCGACAGGTTGTTTTCGCATCCTCTCAGCCGACGACCGCGACAACTCCGCCGATGAGGTCGCCCGCTATACTGCGTCGAACGCCAGCCGCAACCCAAGCACAGCCATGCCAGCCTCCGCCGCCGGTGCCGCAGCGCGCCGGGCCGACTCCCCGCACGCCACCGCCGAGGCGATGGCCACCGCCCGCGAGATCCACCAGCGCCTCCAGGACAACCTCACGCGCGTAATGCGTGGCCAAGAGCAGGCCATCCGCTGGCTGCTGGCCGCCGTGGCGGTCGGCGGGCACGTGCTGCTGGAAGACGTGCCCGGCACCGGCAAGACCACCCTCGCCAAGGCCCTGGCACGCTCCATCCACGGCACCTTCAAGCGCGTGCAGTTCACGCCGGACCTGATGCCGTCGGACATCCTCGGCGTCTCGGTCTACGACCCGTCCGGGCACGCCTTCCACTTCCGGCCCGGTCCGGTGTTCACGCAGATCCTGCTGGCGGATGAGATCAACCGCGCCTCGCCGCGCACCCAGGCGGCGCTGCTGGAGGCCATGGGCGAGGCGCAGGTGAGCGTGGACGGCGAGCTGCGGCCGCTCGACGAGCTGTTTTTCGTCATCGCCACCCAGAACCCCATCGAGCTGCACGGCACCTACCCGCTGCCGGAGGCGCAGATGGACCGCTTCGCGCTGCGCTTCGGGCTGGGCTATATCGGCGAGGCCGCGGAGGCCGCGCTGCTGGACGACCAGCGCGGCGGCCACGCGCTGGCGCGGCTCCAACCCTGCGCTGGCGTCGCGGACATCCTCGCGCTGCGCCGGGCGGTGCGGCAGGTGCGCGTCGCCGAGCCCATGCGCCGCTACATCGTCGCGCTGGTGGCGGCCAGCCGCCGGCAGGAGGGCGTCGCGCTCGGCGCCAGCCCGCGGGCGTCGCTGATGCTGATGCAGATCGGCCAGGCGCTGGCGCTGTTCGACGGCCTCGACTACCTGCCGCCGGAGCCGGTACGCGAGCTGGCCGTACCCGTCATCGCCCACCGACTCGGCCTGGACCCCGCCGCCCGCTACGCCGGCCGCAGCGCCGCCGATGTCGTGCGCGACTGCCTGGCCGCGGTGCCGCCGCCGGAGTGATGCAGCGGCGCGCGACCCCCGCCGGCAAAGATGGTCGGCGACCACGCCGGTCCATCGCCGAACGCCCCGAGCGCGTCATCAAGGCCTGGAGCTGGCTCAACCTGCGCATCGCCAGCGCCGGCCAGAACTGGCTGCGCCGGCACTTCACGCCGGCCGGCCAGGGCGTGCTGGCCGCCACCTTCGCCGCCGGTCTGGTCGGCATCGACACCCGCCTCAGCGCCGCGCATCAGGCGTTCGCCTTCGGCGCCGCGCTGCTCTTCGTCGCCTGGCTCGGCACCCTGACGCCGCTGCCCAAGGTCCAGGTGCAGCGCCGGCTGCCGAGCCGCGCCGCCGTCGGCGAGCCCGCCCGCTTCCGGGTCCAGGTGCGGAACTCCGGCAGACGAACGGCGGCCGGTCTCAGCCTGCACGAGCGCCTGGCGGACCCACGCCCGAGCCTGAACACCTTCCTCGACCACCGCGCGCCGGTGGAGGCGAGGCTCAACCCCTTCGAGCGCCTGCTCGGCTATCCGCGCTGGGAGTGGCTGATCCGCAGCGCTCGCGGCGCGGAGCCGCAGCCACCGGCGCCGCTCCCCGCGATCGGCCCAAGCGGCGAGCTGGCGCTGGAACTAGCCCTCACGCCCACCCGCCGCGGCTGGCTGCACCTGGACGGTCTGGTGCTCGGCCGCATCGACCCGCTGGGCCTGATGCGCCGCGAGCGCATCGCCGCCAACGCCGGCCGCGTGCTGGTGCTGCCGCGCCGCTTCCCGGTGCCGACCCTGCGCCCGCCCGGCCGCCGGCGGCTTCAGCCGGGCGGCATCGAGCTGGCCGCAAGCCGGGGCGACTCGCGCGAATTCATGGGCCTGCGCGACTACCTGCCCGGCGACTCCCCGCGCCACATCCACTGGGCGGCCTGGGCGCGCTGCGGCGAGCCGGTGGTCAAGGAATACCGCGACGAATACTTCAGCCGCCAGGCGTTGCTGCTGGACACCTGCCCCGCCCCCGGCGACGACCCGGCGCGCTTCGAGACCGCCGTCTCCGTCGCCGCCTCCCTGCTCGCCCCACTGGCCGAGCACCCCAACGGCCCCGACGGTCTGCTGGACCTCATCCTTTACGCTGGCGGCGTGCGCATCCTCACCGCCGGCCGCGGGCTGCTCTCCACCGCCGCCATGCTGGAACTGCTCGCCTGCATCGAGCCGCAGCCCGCGGCCGGCTTCGCGCACCTCGCCGACACCATCGCCAACCGCGCCACGCAGCAGAGCGCCTGCCTGTGCGTGCTGCTTTGCTGGGACGCGCCGCGCCGCGAGCTGGTCGCGGCGCTGCGGCGGGCGGGGCTGCCGGTGACGCTGCTGCTGATCGCCGACCGCGACGCGCATACCGCCGCCGACCTGATCCCGGTGGACCCCGATGATCCGGCACCGGCACTGGCACGCCTGCGCTGACCCCTTGATCACTCGTCTTCCGCTCATGGAAACCATCACCTTCTCCGACGCCCGCAACCAGCTCAAGCAGGTCCTCGACCGTGTCGCAGAAGACGCGGACTACACCCTGATCACCCGGCGAGATGCCGAGTCGGCGGTGGTGATGTCCCTGGCCAGCTTCAACAGCCTGATGGAGACGGTGCACCTGCTGCGCTCGTCGGCCAAAGCCGCCCATCTCGCCCGCTCCATCGCCCAGTATCGAGCCGGAGACGTCGAGGAGCACCGGCTGGTCGATGAATAGATGCCTCGCATGGGCGCCGGCAGCCTGATCGGATTACCTCTACCGGCAGCACCAGGATCGAAAGACGGTGAAGCGCACGATCCGCGCGCGCAACCGAGCCAGTTCCGCTTCGGCCCGCTGGCGCGCGGCGGCCTCGGCCTCGGCGCGTGCGACCTCCGCCTCGGCGCGTTGCTCGGCCGCGGTCCAGCCGGGCAGGACTCGCGAGCGGACGCTGCCGTCGGTCACCGGCAGCGGCACGTAGCGGCTGGATGCCTCCAGGGTGTAGCAGGCCTGGTGCTCGCGCGGTGGGAAAGGATGTAGTACTCGGGCATGCCGCCCGTGGCGTATTCACCGCGCGTGGTGACCGCGTCGCGCCGAATGTCCTTCGGGCGCAGGTCGGACAGGGCCTCGATGCCGTAAAAACGGTGCGGTAGCGGCCGTCGTGCAGCGCGTAGACGATCAGGACCCAGTCCCCGGGGTCGATGATCCAGTAGTAGGGCACGCCTGCACGTTGCAGCTGCAGGAAATGGGTGATGGTGTCCTTGCGCTCGTGGCCGGGGGAGAGAATCTCGCACACCCAGTCCGGCAGCACCGTCATGATCCCGGATGGGCGCTTCGGCAAACGTTCTTTGCGCCAGCCCGCAAGGTCGTCAGGAGGCTCAAAATGAACAGCTCGTCCAACCGTCCGCGCAGCTCCACCAGCTTGGGCGCCTTATCCCGCTCAGCGTTGGCGCGGATGATCGGCGCGACGGTCTCCCGGCTCTTATTCCGCAGCCCCGTGCCGAGCGTGGATTTGTGGTAGCGGGCGAAGCCGGCGACCACCTTCTCGAAATGCGCCGCCACGTCCATCCCCTGCCTATAAATCGGTAGAGGCTCGTAGCGTGCCATAGCCGCCGCGCCAGAACATCACGCACGCTGCGCACACGAGCAGGGGGAATGCCCCCTGCCCCCTCGACGGGCCGAATCAGCCGAACGACCGAATAACCAGGATCGCCTGCCGCCCCACCCGGCCGGCCCCGAGCCCCAGCAGCCCCAGAGCCATCAGCCCCGCCGTGCCGGGCAGCGGGGCGGCGGCGGTGATTTGTCCGGGGCGAACTGCCCAGGCGTGGTTCAGGAGGCCCTTACTGGTGTAGCTCTGGGAGCCATCGCTGGTGATGAAGTACCACCCGCCAGAGGCCGAGCTCTCCGTACCGGACCAGTATCCGGTATTCTGAACATTCATGAAGATGCCGGTCAGGGTGATGCTGGAGGTAATGTTCTGGCGCGCGGTCAGGTTGCCCTCGTCGTAAAACAGATGCCCCACCTCACTGTCGGCGCAGTCATAAGCCGGGCCACAGGGTCCGCTGCCATCATCGTTCAACGCCGACCACAGCCGCCAATCGTCGGCGCCGCCGTACGCGATGATCCCGAGCCACTCCACCCACGCCGTCGCGCCCCTCCAGGTCATGCGCCAATCGGTCGTGTTGAAGTCGCTCGCCACGACGGGGTGATCGCCATTGCTGTCGGTGACGGTCGGTACCGCGGCGATGATCTGATCTACCACCGTGTTGTCGGCGACGTACTGGGTCTTGAACAGGTTCGCGTCCGCCGTCCAGGTCAGGCCCGGACTGGACGCCCCCACCGGCGTGTAGTCGTCGTCGTAGACTAGATCGGCGCCGTTGGCTTGATAGGCCACCAGCGCCGCCTGCGCACCGCCGCCGACCATCAGCAGCCCCGCTGCCGTCATCCGCTGCCATGTCTTCAGTGCCATTGGTGCTTTCTCCTAGATCCGTGCATTGCAGTTGCCGCGCTCAGGGGTTCCTGGCGCCGCCGCCCGATATGCATATTCTGCGCCACTCCTGTATATCTCTGACAAAGCGTAAGATTTTTCCGAGGAAAGCGCATCCCGTGCACGCACGCCTATGCGAATGTAAAGTTTCTTGACACTGTTGCACGCACCGCGATCTCCGCAGCAAGATCAGATAGTATTTTATTTATCAGATAGATATGGCGGATGGCGGCGGCGAAAATGTGAAAAAATCCCGACACCCGAGGGTGCCCGTCCCTCGCGATGCCTCGGCATGGGCGTGCAACGGCGTCGCGAAGAGCTCGCCGGCATTGTTCAGCGATTCCGGCCCGCGGGCCGGCATCACGTCGTCGAAATACACGGTCATCTGGTACTGGAGCTGGTCGGCACGCAAGCCCCCCGGCACGCTACTCCTCATGCAACGCGGCCACCGGATCCAGCGCCGCGGCGCGCAGCGCCGGCAGCACGCCGGCGGCCAGCCCAATGAGCCCGGCCGCGGCCTCGGCGAGCAGCACGAAGTCCCAGGCGGTGCGGGTCGGCAGCGCGGGCACGAGGGCGCCGATGAGCCAGGCGCCGCCGGCGCCGAGCAGGAATCCCGCCGCGCCGCCGAGCAGGGCGAGCAGCGTCGCCTCCAGCAGGAACAGCGCCAGGATCTGCCCGCGGCTCGCGCCGAGCGCCCGTAGCAGGCCGATCTCGGCGCGGCGCTCGGCCACGGCGATGGTCATGATGGTGAGGATGCCGATGCCGCCCACCACCAGGGAGATGGCGCCGAGGCCGCCAACGATGGCGGTGAGCACATCCAGCACCGAGCCCAGTACCTCCAGCATCTGGTCCTGGGTGGTGATGGTGAAGTCCTCGCGGCCGTGGCGGCGGATCAAGAGTTCCTTGACCCGCTTGGCGACCGCCGCGCTGTCGGCGTCGCGGTCGTAGAGCAGGTCGATCTCCATCAGGCCCTCGCGGTCGAACATGGCCAGCGAGCGCTGCACCGGGATATACACCGTGTCGTCGAGGTCGAAGCCCAGCATCTGCCCCTTGGGCGCCATGACGCCGATGACCCGGAACGGCTCGCCGCCGATGCGGATGCGCTCGCCCAGCGCCGCCCCGCCCCCGCCGGTTCCCCCCTGGAAGAGCTCGCGATTCAGCTTGGCGCCGAGCACGGCCACCGCCCGGCCAGCCCCATCCCGCGGCAGAAAGCGCCCCAGCGCCGGGCGCATGCCCCAGATGGCCGGCACCTCGGGGCCGGCGCCGAAGACCATGGTGCGCCGGCTGCGCCCGCCCGCCTCCACCGCCGCATTGCCGGTCACGACGCCCACCACGGCCTCCACATCCGGCACCCGCTCCAGCGCGCCGGCATCGTCCAGCGACAGCGGCCGCACGCTCGCGATCATGGCGCCGGACATGCCCATGGTGGTCGTCTTGCCCGGGTTCACGGCGATCAGGTTGGTGCCGAACTGCGTGAACTCCGCCAGCACAAAGCTGCGCACGCCCTCGCCGATGGCCGTCAGCAGCACCACCGCGGCGACGCCGATGGCGATGCCTGAGAGCGTCAGCGCGCTGCGGCCGCGGCGGGCCAGAACAGCGCCGAGCGTATAGGTTGCGATATCTCTGAGGCGCATCTGTCCCGCTCGTCTCTACTGCCAGGGTTTTCAGTGCGGAGTGCGTCGTGCGTGGTACGGCGTGCGCAGAGGGTCGCGCGCGGTGTCGGGCTTCGTTCCTCAGCCCGACCTACGGGGTCCCGCACTGCGCACTTCAAACTCTATTCAAGGCTTGTACCGGATCGAGCCGCGCCGCGCGGCGCGCCGGCAGCAGCCCGAACACCAGCCCGGCGCCGATGGAGACCGCGGCGGCCGCCAACGGCGCCCAGGCCGGCACCACGAGCTGAAACGCCGGGAACTGCGCGTTGAAGATCCAGACACCGAGATAGGCCAGCGCGATGCCGGCGGCGGTGCCGGCGGCGGCGAGCAGCAGCGCCTCGGTGAGGAAGAGCCCCAGCACGTCGCGCTGGCGGGCGCCAAGGGCCTTGAGCAGGCCGATCTCGGCAGTGCGCTGGGACACGGAGACGAGCATCACGTTCATGATCAGCACGCCGGCGACGGCGAGGCTGATGGCGGCGATGCCGGCGACGGCCAGAGTCAGGGCACCGAGGATGCGGTCGAAGGTGCCGAGCAGGGCATCCTGGGTGATGACCGTGACGTCGTCCTCGCCCTCGTGGCGCTCGCGGATGATGCGGCGGAGGTCGTCGGCGGCCACGTCGAGCGACTCGCGCCCCCCCGCCTGCACCAGCACGCGGAACAGGCCGGGGTTGTCGAACAGTGCCTGGGCGCTGGCCACTGGGATCAAGGCGACGTCCGCCAAGTTGCTGCCCAGCGAAACGCCGCTCTCGGCCAGCAGCCCGATGACCCGGAAGCGCCGGTCGCCGATGCGCACCCGCTGGCCGATGGGGTTGGCGCCCCGGAACAGTTCCCGCGCCAGCGTCTGCCCCATCACCGCCACCGGCGCGCCCCGCTCCGGGTCCCCGGGCGGCAGGAAGCGCCCGGCGGCCATGTCCAGCCGGCGCACGTCGAGGAATTCCGTCGTGGAGCCGAGGATGGTCACCTCCCGCGACAGCGAGCCGACGGACACCTCCGCGGCACCGATGGACACGGGCGCGACCCGCTCCACATAGCGCGAGCGCAGCAGGGCCAGCGCGTCATCCAGCGTCAGGTCCCGCGGCGTCTCGCCGAGCAGCGGTGGCGCGCCGCCGGCGGTCTCGTTGCGTCCCGGCAGCACGATCAGCAGATGCGTGCCGAGTTGCGTGAACTCGTTCAGCACGTAGCGCCGCGCGCCCTCCCCCAGCGACGACAGCAGCACCACCGCCGCGGTGGCGAAGGCCATCGCCGTCAGCGTCAGCCAGGTGCGGGTGAGGTGCGCGGTCAGGGCACGGGCGGCGCTGGTGAGGGTGTCGGTGGGGTGCATGAGCCTCGATCGGGACACGTGGACGCGGCGACGGCCGTCAGCAGCGGAGGCGCGAAGCGTCGTGCACGGACACGGCCAATGATGCGGCTGTCTCCGGTGGCGAAGCGGCGCCGACGCCGATGTCGGGATCGCCAACCACCACGGGATCGATTGGCCGAGGCGTCAGCAGGGAATTTCGCCACCCGGGTTCTCCCATGCTGGGCCAGGGAACGCCCGCCAGTCATTCCCTCGGCATCCTGGATAGACTCTGGCAGCCCGAATGATTGATAGTGAGCTGTTTACCAGACGGGGTTCCACCTTTCCGCAAAGCATCCCGCCTGAAGTCCATGCACAGCGTTTCCCCGGCCAGCCATTACCAGCCCGAGATCCAGGGTCTGCGCGCCATCGCGGTGATGCTCGTGGTGTTCTATCACAGCGGCCTGCCAGGGCTGCCAGGCGGGTACGTCGGCGTCGATGTCTTTTTCGTCATCTCCGGCTACCTGATTACCGGGCTGTTGCTACGCGAGATCGGGCGCAGCGGCGGCATCTCGCTGGGCGGCTTCTATGCCCGCCGGATGCGGCGGTTGCTGCCGGCCGCGTCGCTGGTGCTGTTGGCGACCATCGCCGTTGCCTGGTACGCATACTCGCCGCTGGAGCTCACGGAGTTCTCGCGCTCCGCTCTCGCCACCGCCGCCTATCTCAGCAATCTCTGGTTTGCCCATCTATCCACCGACTACCTGGCCGAGAATACGGATGCGAACCCGTTGCTGCATACCTGGTCGCTGGCGGTGGAAGAACAGTTCTACCTGGTTTGGCCGTTCCTGCTGCTTGCCGTCCTGCATCTGGGTGCGCGCTCCGGTTTCGCGCGCCGCCTGCTCCTGGCCTTCTGCGCGACAATCGTCGTATCGCTCGCCGGCGCCGTATTCCTCACCGACTACAACCAGCCTTGGGCGTTCTTCGGTTCGCCGACCCGGGCGTGGGAATTCGCCGTCGGCGGCCTGTTGGCGCTTTGGCTCGCGCATGGCCGCACGATCGGGCCACGGCTTTCCATCGCGCTGGGGACCCTCGGGCTGGTCATGGTCATGGGCGCGGCCCTGGTGTATAGCAAGCGCACGCCGTTTCCCGGGTGGTCGGCCTTGGCGCCCGTCCTGGGCGCAGCATTGATCATTGCAGGGGCGCAGACGGATCGGCTACGCGGGCGCGGGGTCGGTGCCTTTCTCGCGCTGCGCCCGATGCAGTTCATCGGCGACCTCTCCTATTCCCTGTACCTGTGGCACTGGCCGGTCTTCATCTTCGCCATGCTTTGGCTCGGCGAGTTGTCGTTGAACGAACGCCTGCTGAGCATCGCGGGCGTATTTGTTCTGGCGTGGCTGACCGCGGTCCTCGTCGAGAACCCAGTGCGCTTCAATCGACGTCTATCCGCCCGCGCGACACGCGGGTTGGCCGCCGGGGCGATGCTGACCGCAATCGTCGCGGCAATCGCGCTCGGGGTGCAGAGTCTCGCCGCGCGGGCGCTCAAAGAGCCGGCGCAGCAACTGTTCCTGGACGCGCACCGACGAGTCCCCGCGGTCTACGACGACGGATGCCACGCCGATTTTCTCGACGTGGAGCAACCGGAGTGCCTGTTCGGGGAGCGCAACGGCGCGATGACGCTGGTACTGTTCGGTGATTCACACGCGGCGCAGTGGTTTCCCGCCCTGCGCGAGTTGGTGGAGAGCCGGCGCTGGCGATTGTACGCGTTCACAAAGTCCGGTTGCCCGTCGGTTGACTACGAACTGTATAACCCCGCACTCGGCCGCCAATATACCGAGTGCACGGCCTGGCGGACGGCGACGATCGAGCGCATCGCGGCAATCCGCCCCGACTCGGTGATCGTGACGAACTCCAACCGCTACGTCTACGGCGGGAACGAGGCCATGCTGCAACAATGGCAGGCCGCCACCGAGCGCACGCTGGCCGCGCTCGAGTCCGCCGCCAGCTCGGTTGTCCTGCTCAGGGACACGCCACGGCCCTATCTGAGCGCGCCGCGCTGCCTGTCCATGGCGCGCTGGCGCGGCAAGGACCCGGAGGACGCCTGCGTGCTGCATGTGATCCCGCCGGATCAGGACGACGTCTGGCACGTGGAGCGTGACGCGTCAGCCGCAATCGGCAACGTCCGCACGATCGATCTCGGCGATGTCATTTGTCCGCAGCCCCCATGCAGCTCGTTGCGCGCTGGACAGGTCCTCTTCCGCGATAGCTCGCACATGTCGGTGCCTTACAGCCGTACGCTGGCGGAGCCCCTGGCTCGGGAACTGCTGAGGGACCGGGAGATCGACGTGGGAAGCACGGTTGGCGATATCTCGGACAACGAGACACGGCTCTGACCGCCTCGCATCCAGCGATCAGAAAAGGCGCGTACGCCGCCGCTCGCGCTGCGCCGGACAGCGGTGATATGGCACCGGAAAGCGCGCCGCCGGCGCCGTGCCCCATAGATTGGTCAGCTCAGGTTTCTGCTCGCAGTGCGCGGAGTGCACCGCGCACGATGCCCCTTTGCACCACCGCCATGAAGGCGATGAGGATGATCGCCATGATCACACAGCCCGATGATGTCACCAGCATGTAGACACCAAACATCTGCACCACAAGGGTTGCAATCGCAAGACTCAAAACGGCGGGCAGCATGTGCGCAGTTGGAAATCGGTCAAGGACTCTGGGGTAACCCCACAAGACCCCGCGCCATGCCCACACCGCCAAGCCGAGCGCGATCATGCCGTAGATGAAGACCTGTGTGGTTGCGATTAGCGAGCGGAACAACGCCACCAAGTCCGCATAGGCGCCAGTGCCGAGAATGTCAGGAAAGCTCATTTCGATGCCTTCGAGGTGATAGTGCGCAACGCTGATGATGTGCCGCTCATCGACGCCGACAAAGCCGCGGATCTCGTCCGTCTGGAGTTGGACGTATGTTCGCGGAGACCCGCCCACACGGCTACTGAGCTCGGGCTTATCACCCGTTAGCGTGCGCTCGGAAAAGGGCGTCGGGAGGTCCTCGAAGCAGCCGGCGGGCAGGCACTACCCCGATTAGGAAGACCGCGCCTGGCAGGCCAGGGAAACGCCGACTATTGGCCAGGGTCCCATGCTCGCCCCCCCTGGCCAACAATCGGGCTCTGCCTCAGGTGATGCGCAATCTCGCGGCGACCGGGGAACCGCGTCGCGGACCCCCGGGGGAAGGGTAAGAGGGCGCGGCGCAGCCCGTCAGGGGTCCTGGGCAACCCGGAAGCCGACGCTGGCGGTCCGAGACGCGGCATTGCCCCTGAAGCGGAAGGCCGAGCGGAGCAGGTCCGGCTTACCGCCCCAGTAACCGCCGCGCATCACGCGCTGGCGACAGTCGGCATCGTCCGGCTCGCCCCACGCGGAGCCATCATTCGGCGCGCCGGCGTAGTTGCCATGCCAGCAGTCCTCGACCCACTCCCAGACATTGCCCGCCGTGTCCCGAAGACCGAAAGCATTCGCCTGGAAGCTGCCCACCGGCGCGGTTTGCCGCAAGTCCCATGGGCTGCCGCAACCGTCACAGTCGGCCCAAACCGAATCACCCTCGTGGACGTCATCGCCCCACCAATACGCGGTATTGGTGCCGCCGCGGGCGGCATGTTCCCATTCGGCTTCCTTGGGCAGCCGGTACCGCTTTCCGGTCTTGCCGGACAGCCAGTCGGTATAGGCCTCGGCGTCCTGCCAAGACACGTTGATCACCGGGCGGTCGCCCCGGCCCCAGCCTTTGTCATCCGGCAGCTTGCGCCAGGTCGCGAGCGCAAAGCGGTCGTACTCCGCGAAGGTAACCTCGTCGCGGCCGATGCGATAGGCATGGGCAATCCGCACTTCATGTCCGGGTCCGAGCCAGGACGCCTTCGAACTGTCGAGCCCCATTACGAAGCGCATCGGGTGCCCGGATTCTTGGGAGATCGTGATCATCTCGGGCTCGATGGGCTGCCATAGTCCAGCCGCATCGAGCACCGCCGCCAACGGATGGCGCAATGTCAGGCCGCGAGCACCGAGCCAGGCGAGCCCCTGCCACGCGGCGACGACGACCAGGATGGCAACGACCACCAACAGCCGGCGGCGTTTGCGCTGGGCGCGGCTTGCGCGCAGGTATTCACCGGCCAGCTCGGAGGCGGCCCCCACATGCGCGAAGCGTTTGAGGGTGCGCCCGGATGCAAGCCCCCGCCGGCGCGGCTTGCCCTGCTCGCGCCACTGTCCGGCGAGCTCATCCAGCAACCGCTGATCCTTGCGCGTCTGACGCAGCTGATCGACCCAGGCGCCGAGCCGGCTCCATGCACCGATCAGCGCCTCGTGCGCCAATGCCACGGTCTGACGGCCGGAAACCGGGTCTCTGGCGGTAACGAGCAGCCGGCAATCCTGGTCCGCCAGTTCCCGAGCCAGTACGGCCTCAGCCGCATCCAATTGGCCGAGACCGGTGCGCAGGCCGATGTCGCCGGTCGCTTCACCGGGGCGCACCAGCTTGGTGAAGAGCTGCTCGGCAGCCCGTTGCCCGGCCGGATCGAGTCCGCCATAGAACGTCTCGGCGCGCTGGGCGACGGCACCCTCGATGCCGCCCGTACTCTGATAGACGGCATGCAGCAATCGATCACCGCGACGGCCAGCCCACAAGGCCTCAAGCGCGAACTGCAATCGCGACAGGTTGCCGGGCGCGTCGCCGACGTCGTCCAACAGCCGCTCGGGGAGGCCATCCTCGAACTGGAGGCCAGCCTGCTCTGCGGGCCGGGTCACCGCCGCCGCCAGCTCCTCGCGGTTCATGGGGCCGAGGTTGATCTGCGCCGCCTGCAGTCGGTCTGCCAGGCGCCGGTGGTCCAGCACCTGGTTGTAGAAGTCGGCCCGCAAGGTCAGCACGACGGTGAGCGGCGCCGCGTCGGCGGCCGTGAGCAAGACATCGATGAAGCCAGCAGTGCGCGCCTTGGTGTCGTCGTCGCCGGCCTGGGTGTAGAGCTCTTCCCACTGGTCGACCACGAGCAGAAGACGGTCCGTGCCGGGCTGCCTGGCCAGCAAACGCTCGATCACCGCTGCCAGCGTCACCTCGCCGGCGGCGAGGCGCCCGGCAAGCTGCTCGATCTGCTCCGGCCAGTCGCTCGCGCCCGCCTCGGGCTCAAGGAAGGGCAACAGCGCGCCGGCGAGCGCATGCAGCGGCCGTGCGCCGGTCAGCAGCGTTGCGACCTCCCAGATCGTATCCGCATCCGGCTGGCGCAGCGCGGGCACCAGCCCGGCGCGGACCAGCGAGGACTTGCCGCTGCCGGAGCTCCCGACAACAGCCACCAGTGATTGAGCGGCGACGGCCCTCAGCAACGCCTCGGTGCAAGCCTCGCGGCCAAAGAAGAAGGGCGCATCCTCTTCGCGAAAGACTTCGAGACCCCGGTATGGGCAGACTCGGGCGGCGGTCTGGCGCGTGCGCTCCAGCAGCGCGGCCGGCGGCTCCCCGCGGACCGCGGCGGCGAGCAGGTCAAGTGCATCGGTGTCGTCCACGCCGGCACGCAGATCTACCCAGGTGCTCAGCGTGAGGAACCCGAGCGCGGGCTCGGCGTTCGGCAACAGCACGGGGATAACACCGAAGCGGGGGTTCCTTCCCTGGCGGTCCAGCGCCAGGGTGCGCTCGCGCTGCTGCCACGGACCCATGCCGTGGGGGCCGAGCACGATGGCGGCGGCTCGACACTGGGCGAGATGCCCCGCCAGCGCCTCCGGCCAAGCGCTTCCCGGCACCAGCTCCCAGCGATCGAGAAAGACCTTGAGACCGCGGTCCTCGAGCGCGCGCGCGAGGTGCCCAACCGCGGCATGGTCGAGCGGGTTGTAGCTGAGGAAGACGTCGAAGTCAGGTAGGTCGGCCATGTCGTGCTCTATTGCACCGCGGCGTGGGTCGCCGGCGCGCGGGGCGTCTGCGCCCCTGCACGACCGGCGCGCTCCCACTGCGCTTCCGAGGGCAACCGGCAGAGAGGGACTGCCAGTCTGCGCGCCCAACTATGCGCGCCGGCCCGTTGGGGTACGCTTGGGCGTTCTTCCGCAACCCATCGATCACGAGTCGCGCGCCGAGCCCGCCCCCCACGTCAGGTTCGTCGCCGGCCCATGGGCGCGACGTTACGGCTGTCGTTCGCGAAGCTCACTGGCGTGACGCCCAGGCGCATTCTGCACCCTAAGAGTCCGGCTTGAGCAAGCTCTTCGACGAGACCCCGACAATGTCGGATACGCGCGCCGGCGTGCTCTTGATCGGCCCGTCGAAGGACTCCTTAGCACAAATTCCGTAATACCACCAGACGTCGCAGACTTCAGCGGCAAGCAGCGAGCATACCCGATGGCCGGTGACGCGGGCTACGCGGAGATACAGTGATGGGCGGAGCGCACGGAACGGCGCTCGGCATAAGAAGACGACCTGCGGGCGCGCGTGGCAGCGTCCGCTCGCCGCCGGGGGCGCCGACTTTCAGTCGGCGCATGCCCGGGAACGGCAGATGACCTTCCCGCCATCGCTGTTGGGCCACGCGTCGCGCGGGGTCGCCTAGCAGCGGCCGGGCCGAGCGGAGCTCGCCGCCCCCGGCGGCGCCCCGGGGGCTTGCAGGATGGCGCCGTCGTCCATGCGGATGCGGCGGTGGGCACGCTCGCCGAGGGCTTGGTCATGGGTGACGACGATAAGCGTCAGGCCCTGGGCATTGAGGGCCTCCAGGGCGCCGATGACGTCGTCGCTGCTGGCGCGGTCGAGGTTACCGGTAGGCTCGTCGGCGAGCAGCAGGCGCGGACGGGTGACGGCGGCCCGCGCGATGGCGACGCGCTGGCGCTGGCCGCCGGAGAGCTGGTCCGGGCGGTGATCGGCGCGCGGGGTCATGCCCAGCGCGTCCAGGGCATCCGCAACCTGCCGACGACGCTCGCGGACGGAGTGCCCGGCGAGGATCAGCGGCAGTTCGACGTTCTCTGCGGCCGTGAGCCGGGGGATCAGATGAAACGCCTGAAAGACGAAGCCGATGCGCTCGCGCCTGAGCCTTGCGCGGCGTTCCTCGGGCAGGGTCGTCGTCTCGATGCCATCGAGTTGGTAGCTGCCGGCGTCGGGACGATCCAGTAGGCCCAAGATGTTGAGCAACGTGCTCTTGCCGGAGCCGGACGGGCCCATCACCGCCGCGTATGCTCCATCGCCGATGGTGAGGTTGACGTCGCGCAGGGCGTGGACGGTCTGGTCGCCTACCTGGAAGCTGCGCTCGACGCCGATGAGCTGGATCACCTTGGAGTCCGCCGTTGCATCACGAAGCACAACAATAAGAAGCAGGACTGGTGTGGTGACGCCACCACGTGGACGGATTCAGTCCGGCTGTGACGTCGAGTCTTGACCTTAAATCCGTGTCGCCCTGGCGGGCGCCACTTTGCCGGCGCTGCCCGGGAGTGGCGCTCCATGGCGACCCGCGTGAACCCGAGGGTGGGCACTCAATCCTTGCCTTGGCCATCGTCAGCCACTGCCGGCGCACCCGCCTCAACGCCGTCGCGGTCCAGGGACAGCACCACTCGCTCGCCAGCCTTCAGGCCCGATACCACCTCGGTGCGCTCCCAGTTGCCAAGGCCCGTCTCGATGTCGCGGGACGCGAGCACGCCGTCCGGCGGCAGCACCAGCACCGAGCTGGGCACGTCATCAAACCCCGGGCGGATGGCCGCGGTGGGGATGGACAGGGTGTCGTCGGCCGCGGCGGTGACGATCTCCACGTCGGCGCTGTAGCCGGCCAACAGCGGCGGATCGTCGGGCGGATCGGCAATGACGACCTCAACCTCGACGGTGCGGGCCTGCTTTTCCTGGTCCAGCACATAGGGAGCGATGCGCCGCACGACGCCGGCGAACTCGCGCCCCGCATAGGCGTCCAGGGTCACCCGCGCTGCAAAGCCCAGCCGCACGCGGGCGGCGTCCACCTCGTCGATGGGCGCGGAGATGTAGAAGCAGCTGTCGTCGATGAGGTCCACCGCCGGCGGCGTCGGAATGCCGGGGGGCGACGGCGTCACGTACTCGTTCAGCTCGCCGGACACCTCGGCGACGACACCGGCGAAGGGCGCGGTGAGCCGGGTGCGCTCCAGCTCGGCCTGGGCGACGCCAACCCGCGCGGCGGCAACGCGGGCCTTGGCGTTGGCGGCCTCACAGTCGGCGCGGCCGGCGGCGGCGGCGGTCTGGGCGCGGTCCACGGCCTCCTCGCTGGCCATGCGGCGTTGCTGGAGCTTCTCCTGCCGCGCCGCCTCGCGGGCGGCCTGCTCGGCGTTGAGGCAGGTGGCGCGGGCGCTGGCGGCGCTGGCCTCGGCCTCGCGCTCGGCCAGCTCGAGCTGCGCGACCAGGTCGCGATTCCACAGCGCCAGCAGCAGTTGGCCGGCCTCGACGCGGTCGCCCTCATGCACCTTGAGCTCGGCCATCTGGCCACCGATGCCGGGCGCCAACCGCGCCCGCCGGCACGCCTTGACGGTGCCGGCGCGGGTGTTGGCGACGATCTCCTCCACCCGGCCGCGCTCCACCTGCGCGACCCGCACCTCGACCGGCGTCGGGCGTGTCGCGTACCACCACGCGGCGGCAGCGCCGGCGGCGAGCAGCAGGATCAGCAGTGGGCCGACGGGGATGCGCATGGGGTCGCCAGGGGTGGCCTTGCTACTGCGGTCGGCCGCGGGCGGTGCGCCGGGTACAGCCGACCGGCTAGAGCATCTCCACCAAAGCGGCGATGGCGGCCACTTGGGCGAACATGAGCGGCACCAGCCACTTGAGGAGATCGGCCTTGACCTGCGCGATGTCGGTCTTGAGCTCGGCGC
Source organism: Thiohalocapsa sp. (assembly GCF_022340605.1). GTDB lineage: Bacteria > Pseudomonadota > Gammaproteobacteria > Chromatiales > Chromatiaceae > Thiohalocapsa. The sequence goes on along the minus strand of NZ_JAJDNQ010000047.1, from coordinate 25,253 downwards.
GCAAGCGCTCGATGTCCGTCTTCAAGTCCGCGCGCACACGCTCGATCTCGGTATTCAACTCCGCGCGCACACGCTCGATCTCGGCCATGAGCTCGGCCCGAACCCGCTCGATGTCGCGCTGCAAGCGCAGTTCCGTCTCACGCAGGTGCGCCTGCGTCGCCAGGTCCGGCAGATGTGGATAGCGCTCTTCCAGGCGCTCGAACGCCTCCGCGATGAGTCGGGCGCGGGTCTTGTCGTCCGGGGCCGAGGTCAGCGCCTCGTAAAGCTCAACGGCGGAGTTCATGCACCCAATCTGCCACCGGCACGCGGGCCGGGCAAGCACAATCAACGGCCGGTGTAGCGGCTGGCCAGGAGCTGGATAGCATCGCGATTGGTCCAGGAGCCGGTGAGCCGCGCCGCCTGCGCCGCGGGCAGCCAGCGGTAACCGCTGTGCTCGCCGGGCGCGAGGCGGATGCAGCGCCGCGCCGGCAGCGGCAGCGCGAACCAGTGCTCGCGGTTAAAACAGACGCCAGGCCGATAGCGCGCCCGCCAGGCAGGCTTGATGGGAAATAGCCGGCTCTCGTGCAGATCGACCAGATCGCCGCCACCGATGAGCCCGGTCTCCTCGCGCAGCTCCCGCAGCGCGGCAGCGCGCGGTGTCTCACCCGGCCGCAGGCTGCCCGTGACCGACTGCCAGAAGTGCGGCGGCTGCACCCGGTCCAGCAGCAGGAACTCGCCGGCCCAGGTGAAGACCACGACGAGGACGGAGATGGGGCGTTTCCGCCCCGCTTTCGCCAACGCGAGATCCTCGACGCTTTCAGGGGTCATCTTGAAACACCAGGCACGAGCCCAAGCGGCTATTCAGCCCTCGGCCTGCGTCTCGAGCCGCCTGGCGAGAGCATCCAAGTCGGTCTCCGCCGGCGGATTCGCCGCCATCCAGGCATCGGCAGCCTCGAGACGCTCGCGCATCTCGGGCGTATGCAGCCAGGCATCCACGTCTTCGATGTCGCGCATCGCCGCCACCCCGATGATCCTCAGTGCACATGAGCGCAGCCAATGCCGGGTTCGGTGGGGAGGCCGGGCACCGAGGAGCCGACCCGAACTTCGCACTTCGCACTTCTTAGGCACGCAACCTGATCCGCAGCGCCAGCTCGTGCAGCTGCGCCTCGTCCACCGCGGAGGGGGCGTCGGTGAGCAGGCAGGACGCCGTCTGGGTCTTCGGGAAGGCCATGACGTCACGGATGGAGTGGCTGCCGGTCATCAGCATCACCAGGCGGTCGAGGCCGAAAGCGATGCCGCCGTGGGGTGGGCAGCCGTACTTGAGCGCCTTGAGCAGGAAGCCGAAGCGGACATCGGCCTCCTCGTCGGTGATCTTGAGCAACCGGAACACGCGCCGCTGCACCTCCTCCAGGTGAATACGGATGGAGCCGCCGCCCACCTCGGTGCCGTTCAGCACCAGATCATAGGCGCGCGACTCGACGCCGCCGGGGTCGGACTCCAACCGATCGAGCTGGTCCTCCTTGGGTGCCGTGAAGGGGTGGTGCAGCGCCACCCAGCGGCCGGTGTGGGGGTCGTGCTCGAACATCGGGAAGTCCACGACCCAGAGCGGGCGCCAGCCATCCTCGGCGAGGCCGCGGTCGTGGCCGAGGCGGGTGCGCAGCGCGCCCATGGACTCGTTGACCACCTCGGCCTTGTCGGCGCCGAAGAACACCAGGTCGCCGTCCTGCGCCGCGGTGCGCTCCATGATGCCGTTGACGGCGCTATCGGGCAGGAATTTGAGGATGGGGGATTGCAGCCCCTCGCGGCCCTGCCCGGACCAATCGTTGACCTTGACGTAGGCGAGCCCCTTGGCCCCGTAGATGCCGACGAACTTGGTGTAGTCGTCGATCTCCTTGCGGGTCAGCTCGCCACCACCGGGCAGGCGCAGCGCCACGACGCGGCCCTCCGGGTCCGCCGCCGGGCCGGCGAAGACCTTGAACTCCACCTCATCCATCAGGTCGGCGACGTCGATCAGCTCCAGCGGCACGCGCAGGTCCGGGCGGTCGGAGCCATAGCGACGCATGGCCTCGGCGTAGGTCATGCGCGGGAAGGGCTCCGGCAGGTCCACGTCGAGCACCTGCTTGAACAACTGCCGGATCATCTGCTCCATCAGGCCGGTCAGCGCCATCTCGTCGAGGAAGGATGTCTCGATGTCGAGCTGGGTGAACTCGGGCTGGCGGTCCGCGCGCAGGTCCTCGTCGCGGAAGCAGCGCGCGACCTGATAGTAGCGGTCGAAGCCCGACATCATCAGCAGCTGCTTGAACAGCTGCGGCGACTGCGGCAGGGCGTAGAACTCGCCCGGATGCACGCGGCTCGGGACCAGGTAATCGCGGGCGCCCTCGGGGGTGGACTTGGTGAGGATGGGAGTCTCGATGTCCAGGAAGCCCTCGGCATCGAGGAAGGCGCGCAGGGCGGCGGTGACGCGCGAGCGGATACGCAGGCGCTCCTGCATCTCCGGGCGGCGCAGGTCGATGTAGCGGTAGCGCAGCCGCACCTCCTCGGAGGTATCGGTGTGGTAGTCCTCAAGCTGGAAGGGCGGCGTCTCGGCGCGGTTCAGCACCGTCAGGTCCAGGGCCAGCACCTCCACCTCGCCGGTGGCCATGTTCGGGTTCTCGGTGCCGGCCGGGCGGCGGCGCACGCGGCCCTCGACCGCGAGCACGTACTCACTGCGGACTTGCTCGGCGAGCGCGAACATCTCGGGGCGGTCCGGATCGAACACCACCTGTACCAGCCCGCTGCGGTCGCGCAGGTCCACGAAGATCACGCCGCCGTGGTCGCGCCGGCGGTGCACCCAGCCGGTGAGCCGAACCGTCTCGTCGATGAGGCCGGCGTTGAGGTCGCCGCAATAGTGGCTGCGCATGGTGTTCGATCCCCTTGACCGTCGACGCCCGCCGCGTCACACGGGTTGAAAAACGCTTCGGGAGGAAGGTTTCGGGCGGCATAGGGCCGGCCGAAAAAACGAACCAAGATAGCGCTGCGCCGAGAGTGGCGCAAGCGCTCGGCGACCGGGGTCAACCCGGGGTCAACCCGGGGTCAGCCCGGAGCCGCAGCCTTCGGCGCGGATGGCTTCGCTTCGGACGCCGGCTTCGCGGCGGACGGTTTGTCGCCGCCGGGCTTGGGTGCGCCCGCGGCCTGGCCGGCTTCCTTGGACTTGTCGCCGCCCTTATCGGCGGCAGCGACCTTCTCCTTGGGCTTGTCGTCCGTCTGGTGCAGGTTCTTCTTGCCGTCCTTTTTGAAGTCGGTCTCGTACCAGCCGCCGCCCTTGAGCCGAAAAGCGGCGGCCGTCAGTTGCTTCTTCAGCGCGGCCTCACCACAGGCAGGGCAGTCGGTCAGGGGCGCATCGCTGAGCTTCTGCAGCGCGTCCAACTCGTGGCCGCAGGCCTCGCAGCGATAGGCATAGATAGGCATGGTCGGGTCCTCAAAAGGGCAAATCGATCAACCCTCCCATGGTACGGTTTGCGCGCAGCGATTCAATGTCCCGAACACGACGGAGGCGATCATGAACCTCAAGCTTACCTCTCCGGCCTTCACCGACGGTGGGCGGATTCCGCGCGAGCACACCTGCGAGGGCGCCGACACCTCGCCCCAGCTCGACTGGCAGGGCGTCCCGGCAGGCGCCAAGAGCCTGGCCCTGATCGTCGACGACCCAGACGCACCGGACCCGGCCGCGCCGCGCATGACCTATGTCCACTGGGTGCTCTACAACCTGCCACCCGCTGACGGCAGCTTACCCGCGGCAATACGCAACGATCAGCTGCCGGCAGGCAGCCAGTCCGGTCTGAACGACTGGGGCCGGCCCGGCTATGGCGGCCCCTGCCCGCCCATCGGCCGCCACCGCTACTTCCACAAGCTCTACGCCCTGGACACCGTGCTGAAGGGGCTGGACCGGCCCACCAAGGCCCAGCTCGAGGCGGCCATGGCCGGTCACGTGCTGGCCGAGACGGCCCTGATGGGCACCTACCAGAAGGGCGACTGAGCATGCGGCAGCCGCAACCCACGGGGACGCCGGGCAGCATCCTGATCACCGGCTGCTCCAGCGGCATCGGCCACGCGTGCGCCCACGGCCTGGCGGCGCGCGGCTGGCGAGTCATCGCCTCGGCGCGCAAGCCGCAGGACGTCGAGCGGCTGGGGACGGAGGGTCTCACCGCCGTCCAGCTCGACCTGGACGACCCGGAGAGTATCCAGGCCGGGCTCGACGCCGCGCTCGCGCACACCGGCGGGCATCTGGATGCGCTGTTCAACAACGGCGCCTATGGCCAGCCTGGCGCCGTAGAAGACCTGACCCGGACCGTCTTGCGCGCCCAGTTCGAGACCAACCTGTTCGGCTGGCACGACCTGACCTGCCGGGTCATCCCCATCATGCGCACTCAGGGGCACGGGCGCATCGTGCAAAACAGCTCCGTGCTGGGGCTCATCGCCCTGCCCTATCGCGGTGCCTACGTGGCGAGCAAGTTCGCCTTGGAGGGACTCACCGATACGCTGCGGCTGGAGCTCGCCGGCAGCGGCATCAGGGTGTCGCTCATCGAGCCCGGGCCCATCCTGAGCCGCTTCCGCGACAACGGCTATGCCGTGTACCAGCACACCATCGACGCCGAGCACAGTGTCCACCGCGCCACCTACGAGCGCATGGTGCAGCGGCTCACCATGGAGGGTCCGGTGCAGCCCTTCACGCTGCCGCCGGAGGCGGTGCTGAAGAAACTGGTCCATGCCCTGGAGAGCCCGCGGCCGCGACCGCGCTACTACGTGACCTTCCCCACCTACCTGATGGGCACCCTGCGGCGCGTGCTCGGCACGGGCGCGCTGGACCGGGCGCTGAAGCGGATCGCCCGCGGCGGGCGCGGCTGACGCACCTGCCCAGATCGGGCTGAGGAACGCAGCCCGACACAGCGCCGGATGGAACTAGTGCCCCGTTTCAGCCAATTTTGCAGGAGTCAACCCGGGTGAGGGCGGAGCCGAGGAACCGGGTCGAAGTCTCTGCTCGTGGTCGTTGTCGTGGTCGTGACCGGATACTCGACAACGACAACGACAACGACAACGAAAGCAAAGTTGGGAGAAACGCTCCAATAGGCCCTTGTTGCATGCCGGGAGTCGATCGACGCGGCATTCGCCGCCTCATGCCGTTGTCGGTCTTGAGGCAGCGCCTCGCGAGCGGTTGTCTTCACGCCCTCTCAGACCGGCGCCGCCAGTTCCACCGGGTGCGCCTCGCTCTGGGCGAAGTAGCGGCGCAGGAACTCGTCGAAGTCGATGTCGTCGGCCGCCTCGATGGCACGCTGGCGATCCAGCGACGTGGCGGCCAAGTCCATGAGCCAGGCAACCCGCTCCGGCGACGGCGGCGCGGCCAGAAAGGTCTTGCGGTGCTGCTCGGTGAGCCGGCGCGCGAATTGCGCAAAACCCTCGCCGCGCTCGCGCATCTCGGCCAACATGCGCGCGGACGGCGTCAGCTCCGGGTCGAGCACCTTGGCCCGCTGCGCGGCCAGCCCACGGCAATAGTCGCCGCCACGCCCGTCATCTAGGCTACCGTCCAGCAGCTCCGCGAGCGGCTGCATGGCGTCCAGCACCCGCAGTGCCCAGTCGCGCAGCGTCAGTGAATCGGCCCCCGCCCGCAGTCGCAGCCCCGGCTCCCGGCCGCGGTGGGCGGCCAGCACTTGGTTGGCGTCGATGGCACGGCGCTCGCGCGCGTCGATGCGCGGGCCGTCCGCCAGCAGGCTGTAGAGCATGAAGAGCCTGAGAAAGCCCATCTGCTCCGCGTCGATGCCGAGCGGGTGGCAAGCATTCACGTCCACCGAGCGCAGCTCCACGTAAAGCACCCCGCGGCGGCGCAGCGCCAGGGTCGGGCGCTCCATCCAGTCGGTGAGCTGCTTCGGGCGGACGGTGCTGTAGTACTCGTTCTCGATTTGCAGCACATGGTCGTTGAGCTGTTCGTAGCGGCCGTTGACCTTGACGCCGATGGTCTCGTACTGCGGGCAGGGCGTCTCGATGGCCCAGGTGAGGCTCCTGATGTAGGCATCCAGGCTGTCGTAGCAGGCCTTCATGCCGGTGCCGGCTTCCTGGCGGTTCTGATAGCCGATGTCGCCCATGCGCAGCGAGGTGGCATAGGGGTAGAAGAAGGTGGTGGCGTCGAAGGATTCCAGGTCCGTCGCGGCGTTCTGCACGAAGCTCTTGCACACCGCGGGCGAGGCACCGAACAGGTAGGGCACCAGCCAGCCTAGCCGCTGCAGGTTGCGCACCATGCCCATGTAGCCGTCGGCACGCAGCGCCTGCTCGCCGCCGGCATCGGCCCCGCCCGGGCGGGCGTCCGCACGCGCCGCAAAGCCGGGCAGTCCCGGAAGCCGTTGCCACAGCCGGTCGTCAACGGAGTAATTGAAATGCACGCCGGCGATGACCTGCATCACCCGCCCGTAGCGGTTGCCCAGCCCACGGCGGTAGACGGTCTTCATGCGCCCGGCATTGGAGCTGCCGTACTGCGCGAGCGGGATCTGGGCGCCGCCATGCAGCACACAGGGCATGCTGGTAGCCCACAGGCGCTCGTCGCCGATCCGACCGTAGACGAAGCGGTGCAGGTCGTCCAGCAGCGCCAGCACCTCCTGCGAGGACGCCAGCGCCGGCGTCACCAGCTCCAGCAGCGCCTCGGAAAAATCCGTGGTGATGCAGGGATGGGTGAGCGCCGAGCCGAGCGCCGGCGGGTGGGGGGTTGTGGCCACCGAGCTGTCGGCGGTGACCCTGAGCGCCTCTTTCTCCAGCCCGACGCGGCCGCCGGCGAGGATGGCGCGGCCCTCGGCGTCGGTGAACGCGTCGAGGACCCCCGGCGCCAGCGCGCAGACGAGGTTGGGATGCATATTCAGTCGCGCATGGCTGCCCGCGGGCGCTCGCTCGCGTTGCTCGCGACGATCTCGTCGGCCAGGATGCGCGCGGCCTCTTCTGACTGGATGCGGTCGATGGCGTCCTGCTGGCGCTCCAGGGCGTCTTCATCCACGTTGTCCGCGTCCTCGTCCACGGGCTTGATGCCCCGCGCGAGGAGGAAACGATCACGCTCTTGCTTCAGCACCTGGTCCCGGTGCTCGGACTCGCGGCGACGCTGGCTCTCTTGCAGCGACACCTCCTTTTCACCGTTGATCTCGCTGAGCAACTGACCGCGGGACGACAGCATGCGGAAACCGTCGTCCTGCCGAGTGCGCTCGGCCGAGCGCTGACGCAGCCAATCGACGTCTACCGGCTTGTACTTGGCATAGCGCGCCGGGCGAATGCGGTCCCATGGCAAGGCGTTTTTCAGCGAGCGCTCGCCCTGGTCGTCCGTCTCCGGGCCCAGGTCGAAGCGGATATCCGGCTCGACCCCCTTGAGCTGAGTGCTGCCGCCGCTGACGCGGAAGAACTCCGCCATGGTGAGACGCAACCGGCCGAGCTCCTCGGCGTTGCCGGGCACATAGCGGTCGAGGTCGATGAGGGTCTGCACCGTGCCCTTACCGAAGGTTGGCTCACCGATGATGAGGCCACGGCCGTAGTCCTGGATGGCGCCGGCGAAGATCTCCGACGCGGACGCGCTGTTGCGGTCCACCAGCACCGCCAGCGGCCCAGAGTAGACCACGCCCGGGTCCGGGTCCGTCTCCACGTCCACCTTGCCGAGCGCGTCCTTCACCTGCACCACCGGGCCCTGGTCGATGAAGAGCCCCGTGAGCGATGTCGCCTCCGCCAGAGAGCCCCCACCGTTGCCGCGCAGATCGATCACCAGGCCGCTGATGCCCTTCACCTGCAGCTCTTTGATGAGCCGGCGCACGTCCCGGGTGGTGCTGGTGAAATTGCGGCTGCCCTCGGACTCGGCACGGAAGTCACGGTAGAAGGCGGGCACCACGATGACCCCGATGCGCAGCGACGGCGCGTTCTTGAGATCGTCGATGACGTACGAGTGGGCGGCCTGGTCCTCCAGCTTGATCTCGTTGCGCACCAGCTCGACCTCGCGCGTGCGTCCCCCGGAACCCGCCGACTTGGGCAGGATCTCGAGCCGCACCACTGAGCCCTTCGGCCCGCGGATCTTGTCCACCACGTCTTGCAGGCGCCAGCCGATCACGTCCTCCACCTCGCCGTCGTGGCCCTGCGCGACGCCGACGATGCGGTCACCGCTCCCGATCTGGCCGCTCTGCCGGGCGGGCCCGCCGGCAATGGTGCGCTGGATGACGGTGTACTCATTCTCGGCGCTGAGCACGGCGCCGATGCCCTCCAGCTTGAGGCGCATGCTGATGTCGAAGTTCTCCGACGTACTCGGCGACATGTAGCTGGTGTGCGGCTCCAGCGTGCGCGTGTAGGCATTCACGAAGGCCTCGTAGACATCGTCGGCTGTGAACTGGTGGATGCGCCGGGAAATGCCCTCATAGCGCTTGCGCAGCTGGTCACGGATCTGGTCGTCCGGATCGTCGGCGAGTTTCAAGGTCAGAAAGTCGTACTTGACACGCTTGCGCCAGATGGCGTCCAGTTCGGCGTCGCTCTTGGCCCAGTCGGCGTGCTCGCGGTCGAAGAGGTAGGTCTCCGGGCGATCGAAATCGAACTTCTGGCTCAGCAGCGACAGCGCGTACTCGATGCGGCTGTCCACGCGCATGCGATAGACGCGGAAGATGTCGAAGGCAACGTCGAGTCGACCCTGGCTCAGGTCGTCGTCGAGCCGGTCCGCGCCGCGGGTGAAGCGCTCCACGTCGCGGTCGAGGAAGAAGGAGCGGTTCGGGTCGAGGTCTTCGAAATAATTGAGCAGTGTGTTCCGCGCAAAGTCGTCGTCGAGATGGAAGTTGCGGTAGTGGAACCGCTCCAGGACCTTATTGATAACCAGCGTGGTCTTGGCCTGGCGTTCCGACGGGAACAGCTCGGACATGCCGACGGGCGTGAACTCCGCCACCGCGGCACAGGAGACGCACAGCCAGACCGCTGCCAGCACCAGCAGGACGCCCAAGCGCCGGTGGCGCGGCCAGCGCGACCCCGGACCGCCCGCGGTGGAGGTGTCTCGCGTGCCGCCTGCACCGGCGTTGTGGTGGACCGGCGGGTAGCCGGCGGCGGAGCGACCGGGAAAGGAGAAGAATCGCAGCATGCTTGTCTCAGCCATCGATGGGCTCGGTAAGGATTCGGGCGTCGTGGACGGCAGTGTCGGAAGCACCGTCCAAGCACCGACAGTAACGATAGATCCCAATAAGTTCAACGACACAGCGGGCTATCCGCCGATCACGCCGGGAGTAAATGCCGGGTTTTGACCGCCGGCGAGCCCGGGAATTCCGCGCACCCGCACCTTCAACCGGCGCTCCTCGTGAGCCAAATCAGCGTCGCCATGCGCCCCGTGCGCCCGTCGCGCCGATACGAGAAGAAGCGCTCCCGATCGCTCAGGGTACAGAGGTCGCCGCCACTGACGGCGCTGACCCCCGCCGCGGAGAGCCGCAGCCGGGCCAGCGCGTAGAGGTCCGCAAGCCAGCGATCGCCGGCACCCGCGCGGAACGCCGACGCGGCCGCCGCGTCCTGTTGCAGGAAGGCCGCGCGCACCTCCGGCCCAACCTCGAAGCGCGCCGGACCGATGGCGGGGCCGAGCCAGGCCAGAAGCTCGGACCCGGGCACGCCGAGCCGCGCCAGTGTCGCCTCGATAACCCCCCGATGCAGCCCCCGCCAGCCGGCGTGCACCGCCGCGCAGGTGGTGCCAGCGCGGTCGCACAGCAGGAGCGGCAGACAGTCCGCAGTGAGCACGGCGCACACACGGCCAGGCGCCCGGCTCACCGCCGCGTCGGCCACCGGCGGCTCACCGCGGGCCGCGGCAGGGCCGCGGTCCGCCGACACCGCCTCGCAGCCATGCACCTGAGACAGCCACAGCGGCTCGGCCGGGAGGTCCAGCACAGCACGCAGACGCCGTCGGTTGGCAGCCACGGCCGCAGCGTCGTCGCCGACGTGCGCGGCGAGGTTCAGCGACGCGAACGGGCCACCACTGACCCCGCCGCGGCGTGTGCTGGTGCAGGCGCGGACGTTGGCGGGCGCCGGCCAGTCCGGCAGGATGAGCTCATCGGTGGTCATGGCGGGCCTCGAGCACGGTCAGCAACGACGCAAGGTCGGCCGCCATCGGCACCTCCCAGGCCATGGGCGTGCCGGTCTGCGGATGCACCAGGCCGAGCCGGATGGCATGCAATGCCTGGCGCGGAAAGGAGTGCGGCGCGGCGTTGCCAGCCACGGCACGTCTGCCATACACCGGATCGCCCACCAGCGGATGACCGATGTGGGCCATGTGCACCCGGATCTGATGGGTGCGCCCGGTCTTGAGGCGCACGGCGAGCAGCGTGTAGCCGGCGTAGCGCGCCAGCACCCGGTAGTCGGTGACGGCAGGCTTGCCCGAGCCCACCACCGCCATCGCCGTCCGCCGCACCGGGTGGCGCCCAATGGGCGCATCGACCGTGCCGCCGGCGCTGAGCTCGCCCACCGCCAGCGCACGATACTCGCGGACGACGGTGCGCTCGCGCAGCTGATCCACGAGCGACTTGTGTGCCAGCAGTGTCTTCGCCACCACCAAGAGACCGCTCGTATCCTTGTCGAGCCGATGCACGATGCCGCAGCGCGGCAGCGCGGCCAGCGCGGGCGCGTGGTGCAGCAGCCCGTTCAGCAGGGTGCCCGACCAATTGCCGGCGGCCGGGTGCACCACCAGCCCGGCCGGCTTGTCGATGGCCAACAGGTGCGCATCCTCGTACACGACATCGAGGTCCATGGCCTCGGGGGCGTGCGCCTCCAGGTCCGGGAGCCAGGCGCGAATGCGCACGCGCTCGCCGCCGAGGACCCGGGCGCTGCGCTTGGTCGGCCGCCCATCGAGCTCTACCATGCCGGTGTCGATCCAGCCCTGGATGCGCCCGCGGGAGAAATCCGGCAGACGCCCGGCCAGTACCTGGTCGAGACGCTGGCCGGCATGCGACGGGGCGATACTGAGCACCCTGTCGATGAAAGTGCCTCGCGTGTCGGACGCCGTGTCCGTCAAGTCGGCGTCGTCACCGTCGACGGATAGCTGTTCTGTGTCACTCACCTAAGATTCGCTACAATGCTGGGCTTTGTTGCAACCTGCCACGGGGCGTCGATGCGCGCAGCCCTGCTAATCTTTCTGCTCGCTATCGGTCTTTCCGGCTGCGGCATCATCGGCAAAGACTACGATGAGACCGAGGGCTGGAGCGCCGCCGAGCTCTATAACAAGGCCGCCAAGGAACTGGACTCGGGCGACTACAAACGCGCGATCGAGCTCTACGAGAAGCTCGAGACCCGCTACCCCTTCGGTCGCTATGCGATGCAGGGGCAATTGGATGTCGCCTACGCCCACTACAAGGCGGAAGAGCCCGAGGAGGCCATCGCCGCCGCGGACCGCTTCATCAAGCTGTATCCGCAGAATCCGTACGTGGACTATGCCTACTACCTGAAAGGCATCGTCAACTACAACCGCAGCGTCGGCTTCGTGGACCGCCTCCTGCCAACCGATCAGTCACAGCGCGATCCGGGTTCCGCGCTAGACGCGTTCGAGGACTTCGCCGAGTTGGTGCGGCGCTTCCCGAACAGCAAGTATGCCGCGGACGCACGCCAACGCATGCTCTACCTGCGCAACAACCTCGCCCAGAGCGAGGTGAACGTAGCGCGCTACTACATGAAGCGCGGCGCCTACCTGGCGGCCGCCAACCGGGCGCAGTACGTGATCGAGCGCTTCCAGCGCACGCCCGCGGTGGAGGAGGCGCTGGAGGTACTGATCGATGCCTACGATCGACTCGGCAAGAAAGACTTGGCGGCGGATGCCACCCGCGTGCTGGAGCTGAACCGCCGCGAGGGGCGGTTCGTCAAGGAAACCACCCCGCCGGGCGAGGTCAGCTTGAGCCGGCGCCTCTGGAATTATCTGGGACTGGACGAGAACTAATGCCGGCCACATCCGGGCCGGCGCCGGCGCCGGCGAGACACCCCGCGCCGCCGCCATGCCCCGGACCGGCCGGCCCGGATTCACCGACGCAGGTCCATGCGCCGGTGCGCCGTCAGGCTGAACGGGGCCGGTGAGCTGCCGGGTGGGTGAGCCAGGCCGGCTGGACCAAGGCGGCTGGGCTGAGCTGGCCGGGTGAGCCAGACGATCAGCCGGGCCGCTAAGCCAGGCGGATGAGCCAGGCGGGCGAGCCAGGCGGGCAAGTTGGGGATGCCGTCGAGTCCAAACGGCCGGATAAGCTAAGCTGCCCGAACCCCGGCCGGCGGTCGCGGCTCTCAGACGGCGGCCTCGTTCTCCTCCCCCGTGCGGATGCGCACCACGCGGTCGACGCTGCTGACGAAGATCTTGCCGTCACCGATCTTGCCCGTGCGGGCCGCCTTGGTGACCGCCTCGACACAGACATCGAGCTGCTCGTCGGCGACCACCAGCTCGATCTTCACCTTGGGCAGGAAATCCACGACGTACTCGGCGCCGCGGTAGAGCTCGGTGTGGCCCTTTTGGCGGCCGAAGCCCTTGACCTCGATGGCAGTCATGCCGGTGATGCCCGCCTGTGACAGCGCCTCGCGCACGTCGTCGAGCTTGAATGGCTTGATAATGGCTTCGACTTTTTTCATCGGGTCCTCCGGCTGGAAATCTGGACAGGCAACGAACCGAAGTATAAGAGCGCACCGCCGTCGGCACCAGCCGCAGGCCACGCCGGCTTCCACAAGCTCGAACCGGGTTGTTCCAGTCCTGCTGCTCCGCCGGCGGCGTGGGTCAGTTCCTCAAGGCGCGCCGGTCGCGGCACCGAGAGTGCCGCTCCCACAAGCCGCTCCCGCACGGGCCGCGCCCATAATCAGCCGCTCAAGGCCGCGGCGACCGCCGCGCCCATCTCCGCCGGCGAGCGGACCGTGGTGACGCCGGCGTGGTCGAGGGCGCGATACTTGCCCTCGGCGGTGCCGGCACCGCCGCTGACGATGGCCCCGGCATGGCCCATGCGCTTGCCCGGCGGTGCCGTGACACCGGCGATGTAGGCCACCACTGGCTTTGTGATCCGCTCGGCGATGTGGGCGGCGGCCCGCTCCTCGGCATCGCCGCCGATCTCCCCCACCAGCAGCACCGCCTCGGTCTGCGGGTCGTCCTCGAACAGCGCCAGGCAGTCGATGAAGTCCAGCCCCCCGATCGGGTCGCCGCCAATGCCGATGCAGGTGCTCTGGCCGAGACCGGCGACACTGGTCTGGTGCACCGCCTCGTAGGTCAGCGTGCCCGACCGGGAGACGATGCCGACACGCCCCGGGCTGTGAATGGGGCCCGGCATGATGCCGATCTTGCACGCCCCCGGGGTGATGATGCCGGGGCAATTGGGGCCAATCAGCACGCAGTCGCGTCCGCTGAGCGCGGCGCGCACGCGCAGCATGTCCAGCACCGGAATGCCCTCGGTGATACACACGATGACGCGGATTCCCGCGTCCGCTGCCTCCATGATCGCGTCCGCGGCGAAGGGCGCCGGCACGTAGATCATGCTGGCATCGGCACCGGTGGCGGCTACCGCATCGTGAACGGTGTCGAACACCGGCCGGTCCAGGTGACGCTGACCACCCTTGCCTGGCGTGACCCCGCCCACCAGCCGCGTGCCGTAGGCGATGGCCTGCTCACTATGAAAGGTGCCCTGCTTGCCGGTGAAGCCCTGGCAGATGACCTTGGTGTCGGCGTCGACCAGCACACCCATGTCGGTGCTCCCGGATGTAGCCCAAAAACGCAGAAATATGCAGCGTGAGCCGCTAGGCAGAAAGCCTGCCAGGGCAACGCTGACGCACGAAAAACGCACCGATCCGAATCCGAATCGGGATCGAAATCGGCATCGATCTTGACAGACCTGACCAACACGCAGCGCCTAAGCGGGTCCGCGCGCCGCGGCGACCGCGAGCCGGGCCGCCTCCGCCAGGCTGCTGGCGGTGGTCAGCGCCAGGCCGCTGGCGGCCAGTAGCGCCAGCCCCTCGGCGGCCCGGGTGCCCTCCAGGCGCACCACCAGCGGTACGTCCAGCGCCACCTCGCGGGCGGCGGCGATGATGCCCTCGGCGATGAGATCGCAGCGGACGATGCCGCCGAAGATGTTCACCAGCACCGCGCGCACGCTGCCATCACTGAGGATCAGCTTGAAGGCCTCGGCGACGCGCTCCGCGTTGGTGCCGCCGCCGACGTCGAGGAAATTGGCGGGCGCACCGCCGTGAAGCTGGACCAGGTCCATGGTGGCCATGGCCAGGCCGGCGCCATTCACCATGCAGCCGATGTCGCCGCTGAGCGCGATGTAATTGAGCTGGTGCTCGGCTGCCGCGAGCTCGCGCGGGTCGGCCTGCGCCGGGTCGCGCAGCGCGGCAAGGTCGGCATGGCGGTAGAGGGCGTTGTCATCGAGGTTGACCTTGGCGTCCAGCGCCAGCAGCGCACCGTCGGCCGCGACCACCAGGGGGTTGATCTCCACCAGGCTCGCATCGGCCGCCTGCAGCAGCCGGTCCATGCCCTGCATCAGCTTGGCCAGCTCGCCCACCTGCGCCTTGTCGAGCCCGAGCCCGTAGCCGAGCCGGCGCGCCTGCCAGGGCAGCAGCCCGATGACGGGGTCCACGCGGGTCAGCAACAGGCGCTCCGGTGTCTCGGCGGCAACGGTCTCGATGTCCATGCCGCCGGCGGCGGAGGCCATGAAGGCCACCCGGCCCGCGGCGCGGTCCACCAGTGCGGCGAGATACAGCTCCCGCTCGATCTCGGTGGCCGTCTCCACCAGCACCTGCACCACCGGCAGCCCGTCCGCGGCGCTCTGATGGGTGACCAGCCGTGAACCGATCAGCGCCTCGGCGGCGGCGCCCACCTGCGCGATGTCCACACAGCGCCGGATACCGCCCGCCTTGCCGCGACCGCCCGCGTGTACCTGGGCCTTCACCACCCAGGCCGAGCCGCCCAGCGCCCGGGCCGCCGTCATTGCCTCGTCGGCGCCGCGCGCCACCCGTCCCGGCGGTACCGGAACACCGTAGCGCGCCAACAGCGCTTTGGCCTGAAACTCATGCAGGTTCATGGGTGGGTCCGCTGACGATGGACTGGGGGCCGAGTGCTCATCCGGCTATTCTGTGCCAACCCATCGGCAACTGGCAAAGGCGAGCGAAATCTTGTCACGGAGCATGACCGGCAACCCTGCCGGGATCGGCCACCGGCAAAACCGTGGCGACCCGACCCAACGGGTGTTCCGCGCGGACAGCGCCCTGACCTGGCTGTTCCTGTACCGGCTGGTACTGGCGGCGCTGCTCGCGCTCCTGTTCTCTTATCCGGAAGAGCAGCCCTGGCTGGGGACAGAGGCCACCACCACCCCTGCGCGCATTCTCCTCGCCTTGGAGGGCCTGTCGATCCTGGTCGGCGGCCTGATGATGGGCGCGGCGCGGCCGATGCGTGAGCAGCAGATCCAGCTCGCGATCTTCCTGGACATCGTCGTCTACACCCTGTTGATGCATCTCGCCGGCGGCGTCGCGAGCGGTCTCGGCCTGCTGCCGGCCATTGCCGTCATCGCCGGAGCCATCCTGATGGAGGGCCGACTGTCGCTGTTGTTCGCATCACTGGCGACGCTCGCCGTCATCACCCAGCAGGTCTACTCGGAGCTCTATGTCGGCACCCAGGCGGGCACCTACACCCAGGCGGGGCTGCTCGGGCTGACCTACTTCGCCGTGGCCCTGCTGGCGCACGTGATGACGCGGCGCCTGCGCGAGACCGAGCGCATCGCCGCGCGGCGCAAGCTCGACATCGCCGACCTGTCACGGCTCAACGAGTACGTGATCCAGCGCATGGCCATGGGCGTCGTCGCCATCGACGGCGAGCGCCGGCTGCTGCTGCTGAACAACGCCGCGCGCCAACTGCTGGGCGCGCCAAAGGCGGAGCCCGGCGACAGCCTGTTCCTGCTCGCCCCGGCGCTGCGGGACTGGTTCCTGCGCCGGCTGCGCGACGGCGGCCGCGGCGCGGATGAGGACGAACTGGTGCAGCTCGGCGATTCGGAGGTGCTGCCGAGCCTCACGCTGCTCGGCGAGAGCCGCGCCAACGGCGCACTCATCTACCTGCGCGATCACCGCGAGCTGCTGCGCCAGGCACAAGAGATGAAGCTCGCCGCCCTCGGCCGGCTCACCGCCAGCATCGCCCACAACATCCGCAACCCGCTGTCGTCGGTGACCCATGCGGCGCAGCTGCTGGCGGAATCCGACACCATCTCCGAGGCGGACGCCAATCTGCTCGCCATCCTCGAGCGCAATGCGCTACGCATCGACGAGACGGTGACCAGCATCCTGGAGCTCTCCCGGCGCCATGCCGCCGAGCGCACCGACATCAACCTCGCCACCTGGCTCGAAGGCTTTGCCGACGAATATCGCGACAACCACCCCGACTGCGCTGATCGCCTGCACGTGCGTACCGACGTGGCATCGCTGCAGCTGCGCATCGACACGCGGCATCTGGGCCAGATCCTGCGCAACCTCTGCGACAACGCCTTCAAGCACGGCGCGCGCGGCGGCATGCCGGCGCAGACGGTGCTGCGCGCCGGGCGCGACGCACAATCCGGAACAACCTACCTGGAGGTCGTGGACGACGGACCGGGCATCCCGAAGGAGAACCGCCGACAAGTGTTCGAGCCCTTCTTCACCACGTCGACAAGTGGCACAGGTCTCGGTTTGTACATCGCGCGGGAGTTGGCGGAAGCGAATGGCGTGCGCTTGGAGTATATTGTCCAAGAGCCGACGGAAGGCCGCTTTCGCTTGACGTTTGGACCAGTACTCATGGATTCGCCGGAGGCGGACACGACCGCCTGAAGCAGCCACCTGAAGCCGCCGCCTAGAGCAGCTCGGGCCGCCAACAGGGCTCGCCTGCGGCACCGCGGCCACGCGGGCGCACACCATCACCGGCTGGGACGACCATCGCATCGCGGCATCATCCATCATGTCTCAGTTTCGACCGCGGTCCGGCTGTGGCGCCGGCAGCGGTCGCAAGACACCTGCACCGACATCATGAGCCGAGCCACAGCGCTGATCGTCGACGACGAACCCGACATCCTGGAACTGGTCAGCATCACCTGCGCGCGGCTTGGCGTCGACGCCGCCACCGCCGGCAACCTGAACCAGGCCCGCGCGCTGCTGGCGCAGCGCAGCTTCGATCTCTGCCTCACAGACATGCGCCTACCGGACGGCGACGGCATCGAGCTGGTGCGCGAGATCGGCGAGCACCACCCGGAGACCCCGGTCGCCGTCATCACCGCCTACGGCAACATGGAGTCCGCCGTCGCCGCGATGAAGGCAGGGGCGTTCGATTTCGTCGCCAAGCCGGTGGACCTACACGTGCTGCGCGACCTCATCGGCGCCGCCCTCAGGCTGCACGCGCCGTCCGCCGCCACCAGCGCCGACGGCAGTGACTGCGGCCTGCTCGGCACCTCGGCGCACATGCAGGAGATCCGCGCGCTCGTCGCCAAGCTCGCCCGCAACCAAGCGCCGGTGTTCATCGGTGGCGAGAGCGGCACCGGCAAGGAGCTGGCGGCACGGCTGATCCACGCCCTCGGCCCGCGGGCCGAGGCATCCTTCGTGCCGGTCAACTGCGGCGCGATTCCGGGCGAGCTGGTGGAGAGTGAGCTCTTCGGCCACCGCAAGGGCAGCTTCACCGGGGCCGTGGCCGACAAGCAGGGCCTGTTCCAGGCGGCCCGCGGCGGCACCCTGTTCCTGGACGAGATCGCGGACCTGCCGCTGCCGATGCAGGTGAAGCTGCTGCGCGCCATCCAGCAGAAGAGCGTCCGCCCGGTGGGCGCGGAGCAGGAGATCCCGGTGGACGTGCGCATCATCAGCGCCAGTCACCACGATCTGAAGCAAGCCGTTGACCGCGGCGCCTTCCGCCAGGACCTCTTCTACCGGATCAACGTCATCGAGCTCTGCATCGCGCCGCTGCGCGAGCGCATCGAGGATATCGACGTGCTCGCCACGCACATCCTCGGGCGCATCGCCGGGCAGGGCGGAGGCGAGCCGCAACGCCTTTCCGAGGCGGCGCGCCAGGCGCTGCATGGCCATGACTTCCCCGGCAACGTCCGTGAGTTGGAGAACATCCTGGAACGCGCCACGGCCCTGTCCGACGCGCCCGTGCTGGACGTCGCCGACCTGCGCTTGCCCCAATTGCATGCACCGTCGCAGGCACCGCCGCAGGGCCATGCGCAGGCCGGCGCCGCCGGCAACGACCCGCCCGAGCGCGCGGCGCCGGCAACGGAGACGGCTGCGGAGCAGCCCACCGCGCAGGGCGCGAGCGGCGCCGACATCGACATCGGCGACCGCCCACTGGAGGCAAAGCTGGACGAGATCGAGAAAAAGGCCATACTCAAGGCCCTGGATACCACCCACTGGAACCGCACCGCCGCGGCCAAGCTGCTCGGCATGACGCCGCGCTCGCTGCGCTACCGCCTCGGCAAGCTCGGGCTGGACTGAACGCCCAACGCGTCCGTTTCACCGCGCAGCCGCGCTCCAGGGTGCCGCCACGGAGCCGGCACGGGTGCTGCCGGCATGCGCATCGCCCGGCAGCCGTTCAGCCGCAACCGCCGGGTGCCCGAGCCGTGTCAGCCGCCACCAGCCTCCCCGCCGCCTCCCCTTTCGCGCACTGGTTTCGCCAGTGCACGCCCTACATCCATGCCCACCGCGGCCGCACCTTCGTCATCGCCTTCGGCGGCGAGGCCCTGGACGACCCACAACTGCCGGCGCTGGTACACGACATCGCGCTGCTGCACGGCCTCGGTATCCGGCTGATACTCGTGCACGGCGCCCGCCCGCAGATCGAGCGCCGACTGGCCGAGCGCGGCACGGAATGGCGCTACGCCGGTGATCTGCGCATCACCGACGATGCCGCGCTCGCCTGTGTCAAGGACGCCGCCGGCAGCGCGCGGGTGGAGTTGGAGGCGCTCCTGTCCATGGGTCTCGCCAACTCGCCCATGGCGGGGGTGCGCATCCCTGTGGCCTCCGGCAACTTCGTCATCGCCCGCCCCATCGGCGTGCTCGACGGCGTGGACTACATGCACACTGGCAAGGTGCGGCGCATCGACCGCGACACGCTCAAGTCCGCGCTGGACGCCGGCGCCGTGGCGCTGATGCCGCCCATCGGCTACTCCCCCACCGGCGAGGTGTTCAACCTCGCCGCGGCGGACGTGGCGCGTGCGGCCGCGGTGGCGCTCGGCGCGGACAAGCTCATCTTTCTGGTGGAGGGCGACGGCATCACCGGCACCGATGACGCGCCGGCGTCCAACCTGCTCGCCGCCGACGTGGACGCCCTGCTCGCCGCCGACCCCAACCCACCGGAGGAGCTGGCTCAGGCGCTGCGCGCCGGCGCCGACGCCTGCCGCAGCGGCATCCGCCGCGTGCATCTGATCCCGCGCGGCCAGGACGGCGCCCTGCTACAGGAGCTGTTCACCCGCGACGGCGCCGGGACCCTGATCTCCGACCGGCCCTTCGAGGAACTGCGCCCCGCGCGCATCGACGACATCCCTGGCATCCGCGCGCTGCTGGAGCCGCTGGAGCAGGCCGGCGTGCTGGTGCCGCGCCCGCGCGAGGACCTGGAGCCCGTCATCGACCGCTTCTCGGTCACCGAGCGCGACGGCACCGTCATCTCCTGCGCGGCCCTGTTCTGCTGGCCCGAGCAGGGCATCGGCGAGCTCGCCTGCGTGGCCGTGCACCCGGACTACCGGGCGCGTGGGCGCGGCGACAAACTCCTGGCGCGCATGGAGGCGCTGGCCCGCGAGCGCGGCCTGAGCCGGCTCTTCGTGCTCACCACCCAGACCGCGCACTGGTTCCGCGAGCGCGGCTTCGAGCCGGCCACCGTGGATGCCCTGCCGCCCGACCGGCGCGCCGCCTACAACGCGAAGCGCAATTCCCAGGTCTATCTCAAGGATCTGCGCGGCCATACCTAGCAAGGCCCTGCCTCAGACCGACAACGCTGCGCTTAACCTGCCGAGCCTTCACGCCAGGCTCAACGCCATCGCACCCGAGCGCTTCGCGGTGACCTGGCAACGCGCCTGGTCCTGGTACCCCCCGCACATCGAGATCCGCGGGCTCGCCGCGGACGGGCAAACCCCGGATCTCCAATGGCAATTGGACACGCCGGACGTCGCTGCGTCGGTGTCGCCCTGGGCGCTGCTGCGCGGAACAGTGCACCTGCACCACATCCGGCTGCGGAATCCCGATCTGCGCCTGCGTCCCCGACTGCAGACGCAGAGCGAAGATGCAGCGACGGCCCGTGCCCTGCGGGACTTCTATCCGGTGATCCGCAACCGCGACCCAAACGCACCCGCGGGGCCGCCCGTGACGGGCAGCCCCACACCCATGCTCGTCCTCGACGACATCCGTATCGAGGGAGGTATCACGCTCTGGCTGGCACAGTTGCGCGCAGCACTCGACGGCCGGCTCGGCTGGTCGCTCGACATCGATACCAACAGGAATACGCTGACCATCGCTGGCGCCGATCTGGACCTGAAGCTCCGGCGGCTCGCCATTGCAGACGAGCCCCCGGTGGCCGACGCGGGTTGGCTCCGCGGCGAGGCGGGGCTGCCCAATGTCGCTCTCGACGCCTTGGACGGCGTCACGCTACTGCAGGCGTTGTCCGTCGACGCGCGGATGGACCTGCCGCTGGCAAGCCTGCACTTCCTGAACCTCTATCACGGCGCGGCGCAGGACCTGGAACTGTCCGGCCGCGGCCGCATGCGGGGCCGGCTGCACCTGACCCGCGGCGACCTGCGCCGGGACACGACCCTGACGGTCACGGCCGACCCCCTCGGCGTGCACCTGGGCGGACTGCGCTTTGACGGCGATGGCACCATCGAGCTGCGGGATCAGCCCGACGACGCCGGCGACATGACCATCCGCTTCGCGGCGGTGGATGCCTTCGTGCACCGGGCCGACACCGAAGCGCCGCAGCCGCTCTTCCGCGGCCGCGATCTGGCGCTCATGATCGACCTGCCGGAAGAGGTCCGCCCCGAGGCATCCGCACGCGCAGCGACCCGGCTCATCCTCGACATCCCGCCCGTGCAGGTGCCGGACCTGGCCGCGCTGGAGCGGCTGCTGCCGGCCAAGTGGGGCCTTCGGGTGCACGGCGGCACTGGCAGACTCACGGGTCACGCCAGCGTCAGCCGTGAGGCCCTGGCGCTTGATCTGCGGGTCACCTCCCGCGACGCCGACCTCGCCCACGGCGATGTGCGCTTCGCCAGCGACCTCGACCTCAGACTTCGGGCACATGGCCACGAGGCTGGCGGCGCCGCATTGGACCTAGCTGGCAGTCATCTCAGGCTCGACCGCGCGCATGTCACCGTCGCCGACGACCTTGGCCGGGGCACCGTCTGGAATGCTCGCCTCGCTATCACTGACGGCCACTTCGCGGTGCCGCTACCGGGCGCCGATGCCTCACGGCCCGAGGATCAGGGCGCGGGGAACCAGGACGCCGGCAGACCCCCGCCATCGGCCGCCGACGGGGCGATGCTCTACCTCGCGCGGCGGGTCGGCCGCGACGGCTTCGGCGCGCTGCTTGCGGCGGCCGACGGTCGACTCGACGCGCGTCTCTCGGTTTCGGAGTTGGACTGGATCGCGCGCCTGCTGCACCGACCCTTCGGCCTCAGCCTGACCGGCGGCGGCGAGCTGGATCTGGATCTGCGGCTCGCCGATGGCCTAGCGGCCGCGGGCACGTCCCTCGTCGGCCGGCCAGGTGAGCTTACAGTAACCCTGCTGGAGCACGTCGCCACCGGTGCCGGCCGGCTGGAGCTGGCCGTGGCGCGCGGCGACGCGCGGCCGGACCTGGACCTCTTCGCGGCCATCGACGACGGCCGGCTACGCCGCAGCGACGAGGCCGAGGCGCTGGTGGACCAGGTCCGGTTCGAGGTCGCCGCCCGCGCCCGCTTCGATGCCGATGCGGCGGCCGTCACCGAGGCGGACCTGCGCATCCCGCGGGCGCGCCTGCGCGATCTCACCGGCCTCAACGCCTACCTGCCGGCGCACAGCGGCGTCGCCTTCACCGCCGGCACCGCGGACCTGACCGCCGACCTCGCGCTACAGCCCGACGCCGCCACCGGCCAGCTCCTGCTGGTAGCCGAGGGGCTGCGGGCGACAGCCGGCGGCGAGGCCATCCGCGGCGACCTGCGCGCGGAGATCGCCGTCCACGGCGGCGAGCCCGAGGACCTCGCCTTCGACATCACGGGCTCCGCCCTGGTGCTGGACCGGGTGCGCGTGGACGGCGCCGTCGCCGACGCCACCGACCCCGATTGGCACGCACGCCTGGAGCTCAAGGACGCGCGGGTGGACTGGCAGAAGCCCCTGACGCTGGCGGCCAGCGCGAACGTCACCATCAAAGACGCCCGCCCCCTCGTCCCCATCATCGACAACCTGCGCGGCACCCATGGCTGGATCGACAACCTGAACCAAGTGCACGACATCGCCGGCCACGTCCAGCTCTCGCTCGACGGCAGCCGCAGCCTGGTGTCCCACGCCATGCTAGGCAGCCAGGAGCTGAACCTGGGCGTCAAAGGCGTCGCCGAGCCCGCGGGGCACGAGGGCGTCCTCTACGCGCGCTGGCGGCGCCTGTCGGGCCTGCTTGCAGTGCGCGGGGACCAGCGGCGCTTCGACATTTTCGATGCACGGGCCAAGTTCGATGCCTATCGCCCCGGCGAAGCCTCGCCGCCGATCGAGGTCGTCGCCGGGCGGCTCGATGCAACCGGCACCCTGTCACAACGCAGTGAGGGCGCACTGATGAGGGTGGCCATGCCTGAGCACAAATCGAGGCCGACCGACGCCGGTGGGGTTACAGCAACGGCTGCGGCCGATGCAGTGCTGCGGGCGCAAATCCCAGCGCTGGCCGAGATGCCGACCGCCGCACCCGGCGAGATCCCGGCCGTTGGCGAGGCCGGCAGCTTTACGGCCATGCCGCGCACGGACGCGCACCGGTCACTGCGCCCTCGGCCAAGCGCCGAGGCGCACCACCGGAGACACGAGCCGGCCATTGCCGGCTCGCTTGCGCCGTTCGCCGAGGGCGGCCCCTGACCAGCGTTCCCCCGGACGTTGCATAGGCAGCCGAGACTGCTGCCCGTCACCGCTGTCGCAACCCAGCCATCCGGCATACACTCCGCACCGCGGCGGCGCCACCCAGTTATCCACTCGGGAACTGACAGCGGCATCTGCCCGCCCGCGGCGGCGGCCCCGCCGGGCACTGCAATGGGCCTCAGTGCAGATGATCACCCGCAAGAAGAACGGCCCGAAGCGCATCGGCTTCGTGTCCACCCGCATCAGGGGCACCGACGGTGTCAGCCTCGAAATCGAAAAATGGGCAGCCGTGCTTGAGGCCATGGGCCACCGCTGCTTCTACATCGCCGGGCTCTGCGACGACCGCCCGCCCGAGCGCCGCCACATCATCCCCGAGGCGCACTTCCGCCATCCCGAGATCGAGGTGCAGCAGAACTACCGTATCGGCGCGCAGTATCTCAGCTACCGGCGGGTGGCCGAGGAAATGCAGTCGCTGTTGTCCGCGCCGCACCTGGTGAGTCACGGCCTGGACCCGGAGCGCTGTTTCGCAACGGTCTGAGCCGCGGCAGCGCCCTGTCGCGGTCGCGCGCGGCGACCGTCCGGACCGGCGACTCAGCGGCTGCGTGGGCCATACGACTGGAGCCGGGAGCCCGCAGACGGTAGGCTGGTGGCCTGCGACTGCAACCCGGCAAGCTCATGACCAACCCCGCCCCGGCCTCATACCTCGCCCTGATCAGCGTCCACGGCCTGATCCGCGGGCAGAACCTGGAGCTCGGCCGCGATGCGGACACCGGCGGGCAGATCCTCTACGTGGTGGAGCTGGCCCGGGCGCTGGCGGCCCGGCCCGACGTGGACCGCGTCGACCTGTTCACCCGGCTGGTGGACGACCCGAACGTCAGCGGCGACTACGCCGAGCCCGTCGAGGATCTCGGCGACGGGGCACGCATCGTACGCATCGAGGCCGGGCCCGCGGGCTATCTGCCCAAGGAGCAGCTCTGGGACCACCTGGACGCCTTCTCGGACAACATGCTCGGCTTCCTGCGCGAGCAGGATGCCTTCCCGCAACTGGTGCACAGCCACTACGCCGACGCCGGCTACGTGGGTACGCGCATCACCGCGCAGCTCGGGGTGCCGCTGGTGCACACGGGGCATTCCCTGGGCCGCGTGAAGCGCCAGCGCCTGCTCGCCTCCGGCATCAAGCAGGAGACCATCGACGCGCGCTACAACATGGACCGGCGCATCAACGCGGAGGAAGAGACCCTCGGCGCCGCCGCGCTGGTGATCACGAGCACCACGCAGGAGATCGAGGAGCAGTACGGGCTCTACGACCACTACCAGCCCGAGCGCATGAGCGTGATCCCGCCGGGCACGGACCTGAAGCGCTTCCATCCACCGGACGGGCGCGAGCAGCGCGCCGCCATGACCCAGGAGCTGGGCCGCTTCCTGCACCAGCCGAGCAAGCCGATGGTGCTGGCGCTGTCGCGGCCGGACGAGCGCAAGAACATCGCCACGCTCATCGATGCCTATGGCGAGTCCGAAGAGCTGCAACGGGCGGCGAATCTGGTCGTCGTCGCCGGCAACCGCGACGACATCCGCGAGCTGGACGCGGGCGCACAGCAGGTGCTGACGGACATCCTGATCCTCATCGATCTCTACGACCTCTACGGCCGCGTCGCCTACCCCAAGCACCACACCGCCGACGAGGTGCCGGTGCTCTACCAACTGGCGGCCGCCTCCCGCGGTGTATTCATCAATCCCGCGCTCACCGAGCCATTCGGGCTCACGCTCATCGAGGCTGCCGCCAGCGGGCTGCCCATCGTCGCCACCGAGGACGGCGGCCCCATCGACATCGTCAAGCACTGCAGCAACGGCATCCTGGTGGACCCGCTGGACACTAAGGACATCACCAAGGCCCTGCTCAAGGTGCTGAGCGACCGCAACCGCTGGCGCCAGTTCGCGAAGAACGGCATCGAAGGGGTCAAGAAGCACTACTCGTGGCCGGCCCATGCGGAGAGCTACATGGCGGCGGTGATGCCGCTGCTGGAGCGGGTGGAACCGCCGCCGCGGGCGCCGGTGACGCGCCGGCCCATGCTCTACCACGACCGGGCCATCTTCACCGACCTGGACCAGAACCTGCTTGGCGATCTGGACGCCCTGGCGGAATTCATCCGCGTCATCCGCGAGAACCGCAAGTGCACCAGCTTCGGCATCGCCACCGGCCGGCGGCTGGACTCCGCGCTGACCCTCATGCGCCGCTATGGCATTCCACG
>NZ_JAJDNQ010000162.1 GCF_022340605.1 Thiohalocapsa sp. | reverse complement strand
GGGGTGGCTGAGCCGTACCGGCTCAGTCTCGGCGGCGCATTCGCGTCCTGCACTTCCACGGCATCGCCGTCGACGTTGCTCATCCGTGTCGCCCTGGAGGGCGACACCTGGACGGCGGTAGCCAAAACGGCCTCGGCATGCTCGCGCAGGTGGACGAGCAACACCAGAAATTGGACTTGCTGTCAGGCAGCGGCCCGTTCGCCGGCGCTGGACCGGCTACCAGGGCCGCCACCACCGTCCATGGCAAGCTGTTCGGCCCGGCCACCCTGCCGAACCGGGAACGACACCCCTGATCACCCGCGGTCACACCCGCTGCATCGCGGCGCAGAACACCACTGACACACCGGCTCCGGAGCACGGGCGGGCTGGCGAGCCGAAAGCCGAGGTTGTTGTTGCGGTTCGACAGCGTGTTCCTGTTGCGGACCGAAGCGCGCAGGTTGCGGGCTTCGTTGTTCCAGGCGCCGCCGCGCAACACCCGGGCGCGCGCTCGAGCGTCATCCCCGCGTGAAGACTACACCACGGAAGATCGCCGTGCGTAGGCCCCAAGTGTCGGCATTGGCGGCGTGGCCGATCCAGGCGTGTACGGAGGCATCGATCTCGGGCCATTCGGCGCGGCCTGCCGCATAACGGACGGCAAGGGCGCGCAGGCGCCGCCCGAAGCGGTAGCCGTTCTCCGGCAGCAGCCGCCGAAACTTAGGGAACACCCGATACCCGAGCAGCGTCAGTCCGTCCGCGGTGCGCTGCACTTGGCCGCGGGTCGCGTGCAGCCGCAGCCGCAGCCCCGCCAGGCGCTCTGTCACTGCCGCGCGCCACTCCGCGAGCCGCCCCTCGTCATTGGCGCAGAACACCATATCGTCCACGTAGCGCAGGTAGCCCGTGCAGCGCAGGCCCTGCTTGACCCAATGATCGAAGTCGTCCAAAAGCAGGTTGGCGAAAAACTGACTCGTCAGGTTGCCGATGGGGATGCCGCGTGGGCGCTCCAGCGGTGTCAGCAGGTCGTCACCTGGAAAGGGCGCCATCGGCTCGGCGCAGGGCGGTGCCGAGTCGATGATTCGCTCCAGCAGGGTGAGGACGGCCTGATCCTTGATCCGCCGCGCGAGGCATTCCTTGAGCAATCGATGGTCGATGGATGGAAAGTAGCGGCGGATATCCAGCTTCATTGCGTAGGCGTAGCGCCGCGCCCAGGTCTGATACCGGTCCACCGCCCGATGCGTGCCGCGACCGCGCCGGCAGGCGTAGCAATCGTCGATCAGGCGGGCGTCTAACAGCGGCTCGATCAGGTTCATCACCGCATGGTGTATCACGCGGTCCCGAAACGGCGCGGCGGCGATCAGCCTGGGCTTATGCTCGTAGATGCTGAACAGCCGATATGCACCGGGGGTCCAGGTGCCGGAGGCAAGCTCCGCCTGCAACCCGAGCAGGTTCTCCTCCAACTCGAGCTCGAACAGCACGGCCCCGCGGGAGCGGGCCTTGCCACGCCGTGCACGCCGCCAGGCGAGCCAGAGGTTATCGAACCCAATCAGGCGCTCCCATAGCCCGCCGATACGCTTCATGCCGGCGCAGCGGCCCGGTGCGCTTTGAGCCATCCACCGATCTGCGCACCCAGTTCGAGCATTAGCTTGGCGCCATGCTCGTAGCGCTTGATGCCAATGACCTTCAGCTCCAGGCACAGCCGCCACAGATGGCGCGTCACGGCAAGCCGGCGGTTCGCCCGTGCCAGGGCCTCACGCTTGTCTCGCGCGTAGGCTGCGTCCACCAGGTTCTCCAGTACGAACAAGAGCCCGCTCTCCAAACGCTCGCCCAGCGTGAAGCGGCGGGCACGCGGGAACTGGTCCAGCAGCGGGATCAGCCAAGCGAGCAGCTCGTGGCAGAGTTGCACGGCGGGCGGGACGGGGTTCTGGGCGGGCATGGAGGGCTCCAGTAGACGCTGCGCCTGCGGCGCGGGTATTCAGAGCTTAGTCCGGCGCGGGCTGCGCCACCGTGCGATACAAGACTGACATACACGGTTCACGAAAAAGGGAAAAAGTCAAGAGAAAAAAAGTTAATTGGATCTGGCGAGCCGAAAGCCGAGGTTGTTGTTGCGGTTCGACAGCGCGTCCCTGTTGCGGACCGAAGCGCGCAGGTCGCGGGCCTCGCCGTTCCAGGCGCCGCCGCGCAACACCCGGGCGGCACAATTTTTGCTTGTGCCACCATGCCCTTCCGTGACCGCGCTGCCATCGCGCGGCGCATCCGGATAGGCGTAAGAGCAATCAGCGACCCATTCCCAGACGTTGCCGATCATGTCGTGGAGTCCCCATGGGTTCGCCCCATAGCCGCCGACTTCGACCGTGTTGACAGCGCCGTCCTCGCAGGGTGAAGGCTCCCAAAGCCCCTGGCTGGCGTACGCTTTCTTGGTGGTCTCAGTCCAGTAGCCGGATCGGTCGAACGTCCGATCCTGCCCGTTCGCAAACCGGCAGGGCTCGGCACCCGGGTCGGTCTCCTCCCACCAGCGCGCGGCGGCGGTGCCGGCGCGGGCGGCGTACTCCCATTCCGCCTCGCTCGGCAGCCGGTAATCCTCGCCCGTCAAACGCGCGAGCCAGGCGGCGTAGGCCGTCGCGTCCTCCCAACTCACGTTGATCACCGGCCGCCGACCACGGCCCCAGCCCTGATCATTCGGCTTCGGCCGCCGGGTGGCGGCGGCGAAGAGATCGTACTCGTCGAAGGTGACCTCGTAACGCCCCAGGTGGAACGGCTCGGCGATGGTGACGGGGTGCACCGGCAGCTCGTCGTCGTAGTAGCCGTCGCCGGCGATGTCGCCCATGCGGAAGCTGCCGGCCTCGATGGCCACCAGGTCCGGCCGCGGCACGGGCAGCAGGTGCAGGTTCACCAGGAAGGCATGGGCCGCCAGCGCCGGCGGATAATGGGACTGGCTGACGTGGTGGTAGAGCACGGCGCCGAAGCCCAGCAGCGCGGCGCCGAGGCTCGCGGCGATGCGCCGACTGCGACGGCGGCGGCTGCAAGCGCGTAGATACTCGGCAACCTCCGGCCGGTCGGAGGCCGGCGCGCGGCGGTAGCGCCTGAGCATGGCCCCGCCCTTCAGCGCCGCACCGCTGCGCCCGGCGGCCTGCCACTCGGCGGCGGCGTGCTCCAGGTCCTTGCGGGCACGGAGCCCGCTCTCGTTCTCCGCGACCCAGTCGGCCAACTCCGGCCAGGCGGTGAGCAGAGTCTCATGGGCGAGCTCGACGGTAGGCTGGTCACCGGCACCCATGCCACCCGTCAGGAGCCGGGCGCGGTCGGCGCTGAGCTCGTCGGCGAGGGCGGCGAGGTCCGCGTCGAGGTCCGCGCGGGCGGCGCGGCGGCGGGTGGGTACGCCCTCGTCGTTGAATTCCACCAGGCGCGCGAAGAGTCGCGGCAGCGCCTCGCGCTGGGCGGAGGTCAGGCGACTCAGCGTGGTCGCCGCGCGCCTCGCGACGGCGCCGTCGAGGCCGCCGATGGCGTTGTAGTCGGCCAGGCTGAGCCGGCCGCTGGCACGGCCCTTGCGGTACAGCTCGCGCAGTGCGAAAGCGGTCAGCGCCAGGGTGCCGCGGCCACCGGTGCCTGCTGAACCGCCCTCGGCACGCCCCTCGGACCCAAGCGCATCGTCGAGGATGCATCCGGTGAGCTCGTCATCCAGGCGCAGCCCGGCCACCCGCGCCGGGCCAGCGATCATGCTGCGCAGGGCCTCGCGCCCGGGCGGGTCCAGCGGGAAGCTGCCGCGCTCGCGACGCAACAGCCGTGCGAGACCGGGCTGCTGGCAGGCGGTGGCGTAGAAGTCCGCCCTTAGCGTCACCAGGGTGCGCAGGCGCGGAATGCCGGCCGCCACTGCCAGCAGGCCGACGAAGGGGGCCACCAGGGCGGGCTTCACCTGGGTGAACAGCTCCTCGAACTGGTCGATGAAGAGCAACAGCTCGGCACCCTCGGGCGCATCCGCAAGCAGGATCTGCACCGCAGCCGCGAGGCGTTCGGGATGCGCGCGCAGCTCCGCCGCAAGCGCGCCCTCGGTGTCGCCGTCCGCGGGGAGCCGGGCCTTGAACGCCGCGGCGATACCGAGCAACGGGTTGTTGGCGCGCTCGGCCGGGGTGCAGCGCAGGTCCAGCCACGGCGCGGCACCGATGAGCCCGGCGCGCAGCTTCGGCAGCAGCCCCGCGGCGACCATGGAGGACTTCCCGGCGCCGGACATGCCGACGATGGCAATGAAGCGGCTGTCGCGGTCGGCGAGCAGGGTCAGGAGCTGGTCGATCTCGGCACCGCGGCCGAAAAAAACCGATGCCTGCTCGGGGGTGAAGGCGAGCAGACCGGGATAGGGCTCGATGCCGGGGGGGAGTGCCGCGGCCGGCGACGTGTCCGGCAGGTCGAGGTCGAGGCCGGCGGGGCGCCCGCTCAGGGCCTGCTGCCTTGCGGTCAGCAGATCGCTTGCGTCGGCGCCCACGCCGGCATCCCGAGCGCCCTGGTCGTCGTCGCCCACCCCGTCGCGGCCGGAGGCTGCTCCCACGGCGTCCGCTTGCGCGTGCCGCAGGTGATCGATGGCCGCGAGCAGGTGGCGGCGCAACATCGGCTCCAGCACGCCGCGAAAGTCCTCGGCGCGCTGATAGCGGTTGACGCCACCCAGATGACAGCCGTCGGCGGTCCTGAACTGCGCGAAGAAGCCTTCGAGCTTCTGCCATTGCGCCAACAGCTCGTCGCGGTCCGGGTCGTTGATGGCGATGCGTGGCGTCTCCCGTCGCCGGAACAGCCAGATGTCCGGGCTGCCGCCAGCCTGGAAGCCCGCGAGCGCGTTGCAGTACTCCCATTCGCTGCCGGACAGGTAGTCGGTGCCGTCCGGCTTCTTCTCCGGCACCGGGTCGGGCGAGCCGATGCGCGACCAGAAGATGCCGATGAACAGATCGCAGTCCGCCGGGCTCGGCAGCCCGCGGTTGATGCTCTCCTGCGGCTGGCGGGGTGCCTCCATGGCCACCGCGGCACCGGGTCCGTCCCAGGCGATGAGGTTGAGCGCCAGGTGGTCGGCGATGCGGTACTCGCCCTGGAGCTGGGCGACGATGTCCCGTACCGCGCTGCGCTCCAGCGCGACGTCGTTGGGTGAGGCGAGAAAGATGCGATAGCGATGCAGGCGCGCCCGGGCCGAGGGGACGGCCAGCGGCACGTAATCCGCCTGGGGCATGGACAGGCTCCTTCCTAATGGTGGAGGCAGGTGCAAGTTTACGGGCGCTTCAGCCTCAAATGAAGTTAGCGTAACAGCCGCAGGTCCGTCTCCAGCAGCGCCGGCACGCCGATCGCGACGCGTCCGAAGTTTGGGTGCGCCGGGTTCAGCAGGTAGTTGGTCTCGATGGGGATGACGGCGCTGGGAACGGCGAGAATGGCGGTGTCCCGCCGCCTCACCCACTCCGCGCCGATGCGGCGCAGGGTGTCGCGGGCGGCGGGGTCGCGCCAGTCGGCG
>NZ_JAJDNQ010000130.1 GCF_022340605.1 Thiohalocapsa sp. | reverse complement strand
CATCAAGTCCGGCGTGCGGCCCAGGCTCGCGGTGCTGCGCGAGCAGGGCGTCAATGGCCAACTGGAGATGGCCGCCGCCTTCCACCGCGCCGGCTTCGACTGCATCGACGTGCACATGTCGGACATCATCGAAGGCCGCTGGGACCTGTCGGGCTTCAAGGGGCTCGCCGCCTGCGGCGGCTTCAGCTACGGCGACGTGCTCGGCGCCGGCGAGGGCTGGGCCAAGACCATCCTGTTCAACGCCCGCGCCCGGGAGCAGTTCCAGGCCTTCTTCGAGCGCGCCGACACCTTTGCGCTCGGCGTCTGCAACGGCTGCCAGATGCTCGCCAACCTGCGCGAGCTGATCCCGGGCGCCGGCCACTGGCCGCACTTCGTGCGCAACCGCTCCGAGCAGTTCGAGGCCCGGCTCGCGCTGGTGGAGGTGCTGGAGTCGCCGTCGGTGCTGCTCGCCGGCATGGCGGGCTCGCGCATGCCCATTGCCGTCGCCCACGGCGAGGGTCGTGCCGAATTCCGCGATGCCGAGCACCTGGCAACCGCCCAGCCCTTCGCCGCGGTCCGCTACATCGAGACCACCGGTGAGCCCGCCGAGCGCTACCCCGCCAACCCCAACGGCTCCCCCGGCGGCATCACCGGGCTCACCACCGCCGACGGCCGCGTCACCATCCTGATGCCGCACCCCGAGCGTGTCTTCCGCGGCATCCAGCACAGCTGGTGCCCGGACGACTGGGGCGAGGACGGCCCCTGGCTGCGGCTGTTCCGCAACGCCCGGGTTTGGGTGGGGTGACCGAGGCTCTCCCGGAGCCGGTTGCCGCGCCGTGGGAGCGCCGTCCCCGGCGCGATGCGGCGCCTGCGCTGCTGATCGCGGCGAAGACGCCGCTCCCACAGAGCCGGTCGCTGCCCCGTGGGAGCGCCGTCCCCGGCGCGATGCGGCGCCTGCGCTGCTGATCGCGGCGAAGACGCCGCTCCCACAGAGCCGGTCGCCGCGCCGTGGGAGCGCCGTCCCCGGCGCGATGCGGCGCCGGCGCTGTTGATCGCGGCGAAGACGCCGCTCCCACAGGGCCGGTCGCCGCGCCGTGGGAGCGCCGTCCCCGGCGCGATGCGGCGCCGGCGCTGTTGATCGCGGCGAAGACGCCGCTCCCACAGGGCCGGTCGCTGCCCCGTGGGAGCGCCGTCCCCGGCGCGATGCGGCGCCGGCGCTGCTGATCGCGGCGAAGACACCGCTCCCACAGGGCCGGTTGCCGCGCCGTGGGAGCGCCGTCGCCGGCGCGACGCGGAGCCTGCGCTGCTGATCGCGGCGGGGACGCCGCTCCCACGCTATGCGGTGACGCTGTGGCGCTCGCGCAGGTCGCCGACCCAGGCGCGCTGTGCCTCGCGGCGGCGCCGCTTTTCCAGCGCCTGGCGGATGCGGTCCTTGACCTGCGCAAAGGGTAGGGTGCGGGCGGGCTCGATGTGCTCGCAGAGCAGGATGTGGAAGCCCATTTCGGACTCCACCGGTGCGCTGATGCTGTCTTCAGCCAGCGCGAACAGGGCGGCGTCCACCTCGGGGTAGAGCTGGCCCGGGGAGATGTCGCCGAGCTTGCCATCTTCCGTGGCGGTGGGGCACTCCGAGTGGCGCCGGGCCAGGCGCGCGAAACGCTGCACGATGTTGTCGCTGTTCTCGCCCAGCTCGGCGACCAACTCGGTGGCGCGGGCCAGGGCGGCGTCGCGGGTGTTCTCGGCGTAGTCGTCGTTGACGGTGATGAGGATGTGGCGGGCGGTCCGGCGCTCGGGGGTCTGGAAGCGCTCGCCGTGCAGCTGGTAGAAGAGCCGGGCGTCGGTCTCGGTGACCTCGGCGTGACGGCTGCCGATGCGCTGCATGACGGCGTCGAAGGTGAGCTCCCGGCGCAGCGCGAGCTTGAGCGCCGCGGCGTCGAGGCCGTTGCGGGCGAGGTCGGCATTGAGCTCGCCGGCGTCGTCGAAGCGCCCGGCCACGTCGGCGAAGCTCTGCTCCACGGTGCTCTCCGCGATGACCACGTCGGCCGCCTCGCGGGAGCCGAGCACCAGCTCCTCCAGCTCGAAGGTCTGGTCGGCCTGTGCCCGGGCGGCGGCGCGCTGGTCGTCGTCCAGCGCGACAAGGTTCGACTGGAAGCGCTCGGTGGCGGCGCGGAGCAGGTGGTAGCGATAGGCGGCGGCCTTGTCGGAGTTGTCGGCGCTCGCCGGTTCGATGCACGCGGCGGACATGCTCATGCGGCGTCCTCCTGTGTGTCGGCGGGGTCTTCGCCGCCGGGCGGCACGAGCGCGGACTCGGGCACCTGAAGCGTATTGCAGCCGGGAAAGTCCACATAGTAGGCGACGTCGCCCGGGCTGCCGTCCGGCCGTGGGGTGCCGCGCAGCACCCGGGCGATCTCGCCGACGGTGCCGGGCTGCACCAGCACGCGTCCGCCGGCGCCGAGCGCGACGCGGGCAGCGACCTTCTCGCGGCTCTCGAACAGGCTCGGCGTCCAGGGCTCGTCGGCGGCTTGCAGTTCTTCCTCGCGACAACCGACCACACGGTCGATGTCCAGGAAGTGCACCGTGTAGATGATCTGGTCCTGCAGGAAGGTGCCGACGTCGCGCACGAAGCCGGTGCTGCCCCGGCGCACCAGCAGCGCGCCGGTGGGCTCGCCGGGGTAGGTGCCGTCGTTGCGCACGTTGCGCAACACGCGCACCTCGTCGCCGTACTCGAACTTAGGACGCATGGCTGGCGGGCGTCGGGCGCGCTGCGAGCAGGTCATCAAGACCGACGTTGACCGTTCTCGGCTCGTGCATGCGGAAGACGCGGAAGACCTTCTCGGTGCGGGCGTCGGAGGTGACGAAGTCCTGGTAGGCGCGGTTCAGCAACGCGGCGTAGGCGGCGTAACGCGCGGCGGGCTCGGCCGACAGGTCGCCGGCATCGTCCAGGTAGTCGTGGAAGCGCTGTAGGATGTGCAGCCGGCTCACGTGCACGACGGCGGGGTCGAAGTCCACGCCGAAGAAGACCAGAAAGTCCTCGGCGCTCTCCAGCTCGTCGAGGGCGTCTTCCAGGATTTCCAGGGTGGGCGGGATGGCGGCGCTGGTGCTCATGGGATGGTCTCCGGTGGGTGGCGGTGCTTGACGGGATGCTTAGGTCAATGGATGAAGGTGATGTTGTCGCCCTTGGCCTGGACTTCTGCGCGGAAGGCGGCGTCGCGGGCCCAGCTCAGCAGGTCGGCGAGGCCAAGGCGGTCGTGCTCGTCGAAGGCGGCGATGCATTCGAGCCGCGCCAGGGCTTCCGCGGGCCGGTTCATGCGCAGCAGCACGTAGCCCGCGCCCTTCATGGCCAGCAGCAGGAAGCGGGTCAGGGTCATGGACTGCTGCACGGCGTGGCCGAAGCTCGCGTGGTCGAGCAGGTGCCAGTCTTCCTGGATGCCGAGCTCGCGGGCGGCGATCGTGATGCAGTGGTCGGCGACGGCGAGGGTCTCGGGGTAGCGGCGCTGGTAGAAATAAAAGCGGTAGAGGGCCACCAGCACCGTCAGGTCATCCGGTGCCAGCGCTTCTGCGCGTTGCAGGCAGCGCTCGGCGGCATCCGCGTCGTCGCCGTAGTGCTCCGACGCCTCGTGGATGAGCGCGGCGGCCGCCGGTGGCAGCGGGCGTTCGAAGTACATCTCGTCGGCGGTGAAGTCGAGCAGATCCATGGGTGCTTTCGTGCGCGGGGTGCTGGGGTTGGGGCGGCGCTTCAGGCGGGCGCGGCGCCGGCTGCCGGGCGTTGGCCCAGCCGCGGGTCGAGGGGTGCGCTCGCGGCCAGCTCGTCCAGGAAGCGGCGCAGGTCGGCGCCCTCCGGCGGGTGCTTGGTCTCGGTGACGAAGCGGCGCACCAGCGGCAGCAGCCGTTCCGCCTGGCCGTCGTCGATGGTGGTGGCGAGCTGCTCGGCATAGGCCATCTGCACGGCGTGGCGGCCGGAGTGCTTGCCCAGCACCATGCGGTGCGTGCGCCCCACCTCGGCGGGATCGATGCCCTGGTAGTTGCGCGGATCCTTCAGCAGGCCGTCGACGTGGATGCCGGCCTCGTGGGTGAAGGCGCCATCGCCGACGAGGCTCTTGTGCCAGGCCACCGGCCGGCCGGAGGCCGTGGCCACCAGCTTGGAGAGGGCGTCGAAGCGCGTCAGGTCCACGCCGGTGCCGAGGTGGTGCACGTGCTTGAGGCCCATGACCACCTCCTCCAGCGCGGCGTTGCCGGCGCGCTCGCCGAGGCCGTGCACGGTGGTGTTGACGTGGGTGGCGCCGCCGCGCACCGCCGCCAGGGTGTTGGCGGTGGCGAGCCCGAGGTCGTCGTGCGCGTGCATCTCGATCTCGCAATCGCAGGCGCTGGCGAGGTCGCGGATGCGCTCGCAGGTGCCGAAGGGGTCCAGCAGACCGACGGTGTCCGCGAAGCGCACGCGGCGGGCACCGGCTGCCTGTGCCGCCTCCGCCACTTGGCGCAGAAAGACCGGGTCGGCGCGCGAGGCGTCCTCCATGCCGACACCGACGCCGAGCCCCAAGTCCAGCGCCGCCGGCACCAGGCGCGCGATCTGCGCCAGCACCCAGGCGCGGTCGCGGCCGAGCTTGCGGGCGATCTGCTGGTCCGACACCGGGATGGACAAGTCGACCAGGTGCACGCCTAGATTCCGGCAGGCGGCGATGTCCGCCGGCAGCATCCGCACCCAGACCATGAGCCGCGCCTTCAGGCCCAGCGCGGCGGTGGCGCGGATGGCCTCGCGCTCGTCTTCGCCCATGGCCGGGATACCCACCTCCAACTCCGGCACGCCCAGCGCATCCAGCCCGCGGGCGATGGCCAGCTTCTCGTCCAGCGAGAAGGCGACGCCGGCGGATTGCTCGCCGTCGCGCAGCGTGGTGTCGTTGATGGTGACCAGCGCCGGGGTGCGGCTGGCGGGAGCGTCCGGGATCTGCATCGGCCTGTTCCGTGCGGATGTTGCAGGGATGGTGTTGCAGGATCGTTAAGCAAATCCCGAGCCAAGCGTTAGGATAATGGCCAATCAGTGGCTTATGGGCGCTGGGTGGCCGCCGGCTGCGGGCTTTGCGACAGCCGCGGCGGACCGTTGTCGGGGATGCGACGCGGTGGCCGGCTACTGGGAGCGCCGGCGTCTCGCCGGCTACTGGGAGCGCCGGCGTCTCGCCGGCTACTGGGAACGGGGGCGTCTCGCCCCCGAGACGGGACGCTCGCCAATGCCTGGATCGACCGTCCAACGCCTTCGAGGCCTCCCGCACCGGCGGCTGGAAGCCGCCGATCCCAGTTGCCGGCAAGATGCCGGCGCTCCCAGTCGGCCGGGCACAAGCCGCGAAGTCGGCTCACGGCCGAATCTCGATGGGCGTGCCGTCGTCCACGGCACGCCAGATGACCTCCATCGGTACATTCCGCACGACGATGCAGCCGTGGGTGTGATCGACGTATTGCATCAGCCAACCCAGCCAGCCCCAGCCATTCACCTGGCCGTGGATCATGATGAGCCCGCCCGGGTCGTCACCGCGCTCGCCGGCGGCGGTGATGTCGTGCGCGTCCGGGTAGGAAACGTGCAGGGAGCGGTAGCAGCAGCTACCGGGGTTGCGCCAGTCCAGAACGTACCGGCCCTCCGGCGTGCGCAGGTCTCCTTCGCGCTGCTTGTCGCCGACGGGATTGCGGCCGAGAGACACGCGCCAGCTGCGGTAGGGCACGCCGTCGCGCAGCAGGTATAGCCGCCGCTCGGACTTGACCACGAGTACCGCGTCGGCCTTCGGCGGCTGCTCGGCGAGCCATTGCGGGAGCTGGTACTCGAAGCGGCGCAGCAGGGCGATGGTGGCGATGCTCAGCATCAGAGCGGCGCAGAGCACGAGGTGCAGCGAGTGTCGCCCGCCTTGGCCGGGGTGGGCGTCATGGGCCTCAAGAGCAACGGCGACGGTGGTGGCTTGGCGGCTGCGCGGCTCGTGCTGGTTCATCGGTCCCCTCTTTCGGTTAGTCTTGCCGAATGACCACCAATCACCGGCTTGTCGATTTCAGAGGTGTTGAAGCGGGGTTTGGCTGCGTACGAGACCCAAGCGCTCGCGGAAACCTTGCGCCGCCCTTATGACATCTATCGCGAGTTGGACCTGGGCCCCGGCGGCTATGCGGCAGCGCCCGCGAGGGACGCGAAGCGCGCGGTTGCGGATGCCATGCGCTGCAAGCTTCGATTCGGTTCATGGCCAGTTCCAGCCCGCAAGGCCGGCGCAGTCGCTTCGGAAGTTCGCGAGTTTGTGCGGCCTTCAAGCCGCCAACCCCCGCCCGCGCAGTTCCTTGATCTGATCCCGGATCGCCGCGGCGCGCTCGAACTCCAGGTCGCGGGCGGCGCGGTACATGTCCCTCTCCAGCGTCTTGACCTTGGCGGCCATCTGCGCCGGGGTGAGGTCCGCGTATTCGGCGATCTGCTCGGCGACCTTGGCGTATTCGCGCGCGCTGCGCGGGGCGCCGGGGGCGTGGGCCTCCATGATGTCGGCGACGGCCTTGCGGATGGTCTGCGGCGTGATGCCGTGCTCGGCGTTGAAGGCGATCTGCTTGGCGCGGCGGCGCTCGGTCTCGTCGATGGCGCGGCGCATGGAGCCGGTGATCTCGTCGGCATAGAGAATGGCCTTGCCGTGGGCGTTGCGGGCGGCGCGGCCGATGGTCTGGATCAGCGAGCCCTCGGAGCGCAGGAAGCCCTCCTTGTCGGCGTCGAGGATGGCGACCAGGCTCACCTCCGGCATGTCGAGCCCCTCGCGCAGCAGGTTGATGCCCACCAGCACGTCGAACTCACCGAGGCGCAGGTCGCGGATGATCTCGACGCGCTCGACGGTGTCGATGTCGCTGTGCAGGTAGCGTACGCGCACGCCGTGCTCGCTTAAGTAGTCGGTGAGGTCCTCGGCCATGCGCTTGGTGAGCGTGGTGGCCAGCACGCGTTCGTCGGCGGCGACGCGCTCGCGGATCTCGGAGAGCAGGTCGTCCACCTGGGTCAGCGCCGGGCGGACTTCGACCTCCGGGTCCACCAGGCCGGTGGGGCGGACGACTTGCTCGATGATGGCGCCGGAGTGCTGGTGCTCGTAGTCGCGCGGCGTGGCGGAGACGTAGATGACCTGCGGCTGCTTGGCCTCGAACTCCTCGAAGCGCATGGGCCGGTTGTCCAGCGCCGAGGGTAGCCGGAAGCCGTACTCGACCAGGTTCTCTTTGCGCGAGCGGTCGCCGCGGTACATGCCGCCGAGCTGTGGCACCGTGACGTGGCTCTCGTCGATGACCAGCAGCGCGTTGGGCGGGATGTAATCGAACAGGGTCGGCGGGGGCTCGCCGGCGGCGCGGCCGGACAGATAGCGGCTGTAGTTCTCGATGCCGGAGCAGTAGCCGACCTCCACCATCATCTCCAGGTCAAAGAGCGTGCGCTGCTCCAGGCGCTGCGCCTCCACCAGCTTGTCGTTGGCGCGCAGCCACTCCAGCCGCTCGCGCAGCTCGTCCTTGATCTGCTCGACGGCGTTGAGCACCACCTCGCGCGGGGTCGCGTAGTGGGTCTTCGGAAACACCGTGTAGCGGGGCACCTTGTGCTTGAGCTCGCCGGTGAGGGGGTCGAACAGCGACAGCGCCTCGATCTCGTCGTCGAACAGCTCCACCCGCAGCGCCTCGTCGTCGGACTCCGCCGGGTAGATGTCGATGACG
>NZ_JAJDNQ010000097.1 GCF_022340605.1 Thiohalocapsa sp. | reverse complement strand
CGTAGAATAGAAAGAACGGCTCGCATCCGTCACTCCAGCATTGAAGAAAGCGCGATAAACCGCCACATCAGCAGTTCCAACGCTCCCGGTCACCTTCACCCAGTAGGTCCCGCCTACCTTTGCGGTAAAAGATGCTGTCTTGGTCTCTCCATTACCAATGTACGTCGCAGACGCAAACGAATTATTCTGATCGTCCGGCTGGTACGCGTAGAAGGACATCGATCCAGAATTCACATGCGCCGTCAAAGCTACCGTCACTCCCTCTCCTTCGAAAAGCTCAAACTTGAGATAATAGTCGGATTCTTGCTTGTCAATAGAGAATGGATTGTCAAAGAGTGGAATAGGTTCTGCATCCTCGAAGCGTAAGCCCGAAGCCCACACGGCTCCTGATAGCAGCCAAAAGAGAAGCCATAGGGAGCTGATTCTGACATCGGTAATCACAGACATCTCAGTATCCCCTGCGAATTATTCGCTTCAGGTTGCCGGCTGTCCTCGCGATTGCGGACAGTTCCGGGACGATTAGCATTTTCCGCATCGTGAACAGTGCGCGCTACTGCTGGCACGACTGAACGATCGCGTGCCCGGGGCGGATAGGACCGACCTTAAGTTAGCGGCACCAGACATTGTAACCGGTCGCGGATTACCCTTAATATCGTAGCCAGACCAAAAGTGCAAAGTGCTGTCTAATTCGAAGACTTGGCCGGCTGGGTGGAGCCAAAAGACGACCAGCGGCAACCGGGACCGGCCAGTTCCTTGTCTACGCTTCGGTGGCCGAGTTGGGGTCGTGAGTCTTCGGCACGCGGGCACGCAGTGTCAGGAATGAGTGTGTTGGGGACCCTCTCGCATGCGCACGGCGGTGACAGCTATTGGCCGAGACCGGTCTTGGAACGATGCTTGGCCGTGTCGACCTGGAGGCCGACACGCCGGCCGCGGGCCACCGTGATTTCGCCGATCCATCGGCCGATTGAGCGGTCCGGGGCAAGCCCAGCCGCATCGCGCCGATGCGCAGTGCCCCGGCTCACCGCCCCGGCTAGTGCAGGGACCTGAATATGCCGAATC
The DNA here is from genome assembly GCF_022340605.1 of Thiohalocapsa sp. Taxonomy (GTDB): domain Bacteria; phylum Pseudomonadota; class Gammaproteobacteria; order Chromatiales; family Chromatiaceae; genus Thiohalocapsa. Next base: position 10,055 of record NZ_JAJDNQ010000097.1, on the reverse strand, counting down.
CTGCCGCTAGACCAACGGCTGGTCAGCGTCCGCTTCTACCCGGCAAGATGGCGCTCTGGCCAAGCGCTGGTGCGGCTGTCCAGTCCATGGGGTACCTAACACCGCGTGACGTCGGGATAGATCGCACGATCGGTCAATCGTCCGCGTCGGGAAAGCGCCGCGGGTCGCGCTCCTGCACATCATCGTCCATCAGGATGCGCTGGCCGTCGCCCTCGAGGTCGTCGAACTGGCCGGAGCGGGCGGCCCAGAACAGGACGCCGACGGCGACGAGACCGAGGATGAGCATGCCGGGGATGAGGCCATAGATGACGTCCATGGGTACCTCCTCGCTGGGGTGAATGCGCCGACGTTTGACCAGTGCCGTGGCCGGCGGGCGGGAGACGCGCCAGAGCGGGCGTCAGCCGGCGCCGCTGCGGCCACCGCGGCCGCCGACGAACCCGCGGATGCGGGCGGAGTTGCCGATGACGGCGAGCGAGCTCAGGGGCATGGCGATGGCCGCCACCAGCGGGGTGATGAGTGCCGCCATGGCGAGCGGCACCATGACGAGATTGTAGGCGATGGACAGGCCGATGTTCTGCCGGATGACCTCGAGCGTGCGCCGCGCCAACGTGCCGGCGTCGCGCACGCGGGCAAGCTCGCTCGCCATCAGCACGATGTCGGCGCTGGCGATGGACACGTCGGTGCCGCTACCGACGGCGATGCCCACGTCGGCCCGCACCAGCGCCGGGGCGTCGTTGATGCCGTCGCCCACCATGGCGACGCGCTGACCGGCGTCGCGCAGGCGGCCGATGACGGCGTCCTTGTCCGCCGGAAGCACCTCGGCGATGACCTGATCGGCGCCGATCTCGGCGGCGATGGCCTCGGCGATGGCGCGGCGGTCGCCGGTGAGCAGGGTCACGTGGATGCCGTCGGCACGCAGCGCACGGATGGTTTCGGCGGCGTCCGGCCGCGGGCGGTCGCGCAGGGTCAGGTGCAGCACGTCCACGCCATCGACGGCGCAATGGACCGTGGCATCCAGCTCGGCTCCGGTGCTTTGGGCGAGCGGAGCACCGGCCGACTCGACGCCGCAACGGGCGAGCCAGTCCGCGGTGCCGATCACCACATCGCTTTCATCGACTTGGCCGCGGACGCCGAAGCCGGGCTCGGCACGGAAGTCCTCGACGGTCAGCGCCTTGTAGCGGACGCCCGCCGCATCGGCCAGCTCGACGATGGCTCGCGCGGCGGGATGCTCGGAGCGCCGCTCCAGCGCGGCGGCCAGGGCGAGACGCTCGCGGCGCAGGTCACCCCACCCGGCCGGCGCGTCCAAGGGCCAGCGGCAGCCGGCATCGTGCACGGCCGTGACCTGCGGGCGGCCCTCGGTGACGGTGCCGGTCTTGTCGAAGACGAAGTGGTCGATGCCGGACAGCGCCTCGAACACCGCGCCGTTCTTCACCAGGATGCCATTGCGCGCGCCGGTGCCGGAGGCCACGGCAATAGCCATGGGCGTGGCGAGCCCAAAGGCACACGGGCAGGTGATGATGAGCACCGAGGTGGCGGCCATCAGCGCCGTCTCGGTGTCCTGGTGCAGCCAGAACGCAAAGGTCAGCGCGGCCAGGGCCAGGGTGATGCCGACGAACCAGGGCACGATGCGGTCGGCGGTGCACTGGATGGGGGCCTTGCTCGCCTGCGCGGCCTCCACCAGCTCGACGATGCGTCCAAGCGCGCTGTCGCGCAGCACGGCAGAGACACGCAACTCCAGGGCGCCGGTGCCGTTCAATGTGCCGGCGGACACGGCGTCACCGGCGGCGCGCGCGACGGGCCTGGACTCGCCGGTGAGCATGGACTCGTCCACCGAGCTCTGCCCGCGCAGGACCTCGCCATCGGCGGGGATGGACTCGCCGGGGCGCACCAGCATGACGTCGCCGGGGCGCACGGCGCGGATGGGCACGAGCGACTCCTCGCCGTCCTTGAGCAGGGTCGCCACCCGTGGTTGCAGGTCCAGCAGCCGCTGCGTGGCGGACACGGCCTGGCGCTTGGACATGGCCTCCAGGTAGCGGCCCACCAGGATGACGAACAGGAAATTGACCACCGTGTCCCAGTAGACGTGGCCGCTGCCCATGACGGTCGCATAGAGGGAGTACAGGTAGGTGATGGACGCGCCCAGCGCGATGGGCAGGTCCATGCCGAGGTGCAACTGCCTGAGCCCGCGCCATGCCCCGGCATAGAAGGGCCAGCCCGAGTAGGCCAGCGTCGGCGTCGCGATGGCGAAGCCGATCCACTGGAACAGGGTACGGAACTCGCCCTCGTCGGCGCCGGCGTAGAGGGCGATGGAGATCCACATGAGGTTCATCGCGGCGAAGGCCGCGAAGGCCATGCGGAACAGCAGTCGCCGGTTCTCGCGCTGGAGGGTGCCTTCCGCCGCCTGCGGGTCGAAGGGCACCGCCGCGTAGCCGAGGTCGGCCAGGCGTTGCAGCAGCGCGGACAGCTTGAGCCGGGTGCCGTCCCATTTGAGCCGCAGGCGCCGGCCGGTGAGGTTGACCCGCGCCTCGGCGACGCCGTCCACGCAGCCCAGTCCCTGCTCGATGAGCCAGACGCAGGCGGCGCAGTGGATGCCCTCCACCAGCAGGTTGACCTCGCGGACCTCGCCGCTGCCTACGACGAATTCCTGCTGGACCTCGTCCAGGTCATAGAGCCGCAGGTCCTTGGGCGGCTCCGGCGGCGGACCCAGGAGCTGACCCTCGGGCGTACGCCGGTAGAAGCCCTGGAGGCCGGCGGCGTAGATGGCTTCGCAGACCGAGCGGCAGCCGTTGCAGCAGAACTGGCGCAGCACGCCGTCGATGCGCGCGCTGATGTCGCCGTCGGCCGGCAGGCCGCAGTGGTAGCAGGTGTGGCTGGTGGGGCTCAACGACGCGCTGCCAGTCGCAGTCGACCGGTCGGGCAGGTGATCAGCGGATACGCTTACCATTGGCGCGATCGCCGTGTCGGCAGTTGGGGGAGGAATAGCTGCGCGTGCGGATCACGGCGCGTCGCGGCACCAAGCGTGCCGCTCCCACACATCGCGGCACCAAGCGTACCGCTCCCACGCGGCACCGCGAGTGCCGCTAGCCCGAAGCATCAGGATGGGGCACCAGGGCAGGGCATCAGGGCCGAGCGACGCCGATGCGCTGCGGATAGGTTTCTTCCTCGTCACCGAGTCGCACGGACACCAGCGTGTCCCAGACGCCAGGCAGCGGGAAGGTCACGTCGGCCTCGAACAGGCCCGGCCCCACGGCGGTCATGGGCAGCGAGAAATCGCGGCCGGCATCGGATGGGCGGTAGACGTAGTAGGTCACGGTGTCCGGGCGGATCGGCTGGCCCGCCTTATCCACCGCGGCGAAGTGCACCCTGGCGGGCGCCTCGGCGCGGATGTCTTCCGGCGTGTCGATGCGGGCGGTCCACTTGGATTCCGCGGCGAGGCGGGACTCGATGGTGCGCTCCACCTTGCGCCCGCCCTCGTAGTAGTCGTCGCGCACGAGGCCCGGATTGGTGACGATGGCGAGCACCACCATGGTGATGTTGACGCCGAGGACGACGACGATCAGGCCGATCCAGCCGATCACCCAGGGGTTTTTCCAGCCGGACTGGCGCGGCGGTGCGTCGCGCGGGTCACGCCCCGAGGAGGCCGTGGGGCCGGCTGTGATTGAAGGATTCGCCATCGGTTGCCTCACTACTGCGTTGGTCCGAAGAAGGCGCTCTCGCGCGACGCCTTGATCTCGCTGCCGTTGGGCAATTGCGCCGTCGCCACGAAGGTCAGCGGGACGCTCTCGCCGGAGAGATCCTGTCGCCTGATCTTCACGAAGAGGATGCCGGGCGTAACCTCGCCGTGCTTGGCCGGGATGGAATCCTCCAGCCGGGTTACCGTCACCGGCACGTCGGCCTCGACGGAGATGGCGATGTCGAGGTCCTCGTTGGTCTTGTTCAGCAGCTTGACCGTGTACTTGTTCTGGAACGAGCCGTCACTCAGCTGCACGTACAGCGGCGCGCGCTCGTGCAGCACCTTGAGATCGATGGCCGTCAGCGACGACAGGCCATAGATGATCCCACTGAGTGCGATCACCAGGATCGCGATGTACACCCAGACGCGGGGCCGTGCGAACATAGGCGGCGCATGCTTGCCTTCCATTTCGTCCAGTGACGCATAGCGGATCAGCCCACGCGGGCGGCCCACTTTGTCCATGACCGCGTTGCAGGCATCGATGCAGAGCCCGCAGGTGATGCAGCCTTCCTGCTGGCCCTGGCGGATGTCGACGCCGGTGGGACACACCGCCACGCACTGGCTGCAATCCACGCAATCGCCGGTGGTGCGGTTCGCCTCCGTTTCGCCCTTCTTCATGCGGCCGCGCGGCTCGCCGCGACCCTCGTCGTAGGTGGGCACCACGGTGGTGCGGTCCAGCATCACGCCCTGGATGCGGGCATAGGGGCACAGCCAAAAGCAGACCTGCTCCCGCATCCAACCCGCCAGCACATAGGTGCCGACCGTGAACAGCGCGACCGCGGCGTATACGGCCACGTTCGCGTCGCCGACGAAGAAATCCCGCCACAGCTTGTCGGCGCCGTAGAACCAGGCGACAAAACTGAAACCGGTGATGAACCCGATCAATGCCCAGCTCAGGTGCTTGATCGCCTTGGTGCGCAGCTTCTTGAGGCTGAACGGCGCCGCGTCCAGCCTGCGCCGCTGGGCCGGGTTGCCCTCGAGCTTCTCCTCGATCAGCGTGAAGACATCGGTCCAGACCGTCTGGAAGCAGAAATAGCCACAGTAGACCCGACCCGCCAGCGCCGTGGCCACCGCCAGCAGGATGGCGAAGAACAGCAGCAACAGCGACAGCATCCAGAAGTCCTGTGGCAGCACGGTTGCGCCGAACAGGTGGTACTGCCGGTTCGGGATGTCGAACAGCACGGCCTGACGACCGTCCCAGCGTAGGTAAGGCCCCAGGAAGAAGATCAGCCAAACCGAGGCGGCCAGCCACTTGATGGTGCGCCAGCGCCCGGGAATGCGCTTGGCATGAATGGTCTCGTTGCCGGTGTTGACGTGCCAGTGTTCGGCCTCGGCATAGATCTCGTCCATGTCCGCGTGCCGTGCACCGCCGCTAGCGGGGAAACTCTCAGACATCTGGTCCACCACAATTGCGCTGCCGGTGCGCTCCGGCTCAAACGACGCGCGAGCCCGGCGCATTCTGCGCCGCGCCCGCGGCCGGGAGCAAACGATAATCCGCACCGGCCAGCGTTAACACCTGCCAAGAACTTGGCCAAAAAAAAGGGGATCCTCGGATCCCCTCCTCCGCCTCTCCTCCTCGTGTTGTTATGACTGCTCGCCGCCCGCTTTGTGCCGCGCCGCGTCCTCGTTCATCAGCTTCACGACCTTAAAGGCCAGAAACACGAAGATCACGACGGCGATGGCGACGCTGACGATCGCGCCCCAGAAGACCGCGTCGAAGTGCATATCCTCCTCCTCTCTGTCCGGTTGTTATTTTCCGCCGCCCAACTCGTGCACGTACACCGTCAGCATCTTGATCTGCTCGGGGGTCAATCTGCCCTCCAACTTGCCCTGCTGCGCAAACGACGGCATCACCGCGTTGCGGGTCTGCGCGACGCCCGGCTGATTCACGCCGTAGGTGATGGTGTGCTTGGCACTCTCGTAGCCGCCGGGTCGGAAGCGCCAAATGCTGTCGGTCAGGTTGGCGGCACCCACGGTGACGATCTCCCCGTTGGGCAGCTCAGCGATGACGCCAGTCGCCTTCGGGCCGTGGCAGGCGACGCAGCCCTTGGCGTTGAACAGCGCCCAGTCCGCCTCGCTGCCCTTGCCGCCCTGCGACATGCCCGCGACGAAGTTGGCGAGCTGGTCGATCTCGGCGTCGGACAGGATGTTGACGTGCGCCGTCATGGCGCCCTTGCGCCCGTTGGTGATGCTCTCGGTGATCTTCGCGAGCGTGCCGCCGTAGAGCCAATCGTCATCGGCGAGCACCGGATAGCCCGGGTTGCCCTGGCCGCCGCTGCCGTGGCAGGCGGCACAGTGGTCGCCGAACAACACCTTGGACGACGCCAGCGTGTACTGCAACAGGCCCGGGTCCTGAATGATCTGCTCGGCCGTCATGCCGGCAATCTGCTTGTCATACTGCGCGCGCACGGCCTCCACCTGCTCGACGCCCTTCTTATACTCCTTGATGGAAGTCCAGCCGAGGATGCCCGGCGTGAATTCCTTGCCGTCGACGTTATGACCGGGCAGCGCGGGCCACATGGGATAGAGGATGGCATACAGCACCCACCATGCGACGGAGGCCCAGAACGCGATCATCCACCAGCGCGGGGGCGGATTGGTCAGCTCCCGCAGGTTGTCATCCCAAAAGTGCCCGGTGTTGTTCTCACCCGGGTAGGGGTTATTTTCGGCCATCGTCGTCTCCGAGGTCGTCGCGATCTTCTTCGAACAGGATGTGCTTTCGAGACTCGAGTGATTCCCGGTTCTTCGGCCGGAACACCTGGAAGTAGGCCACCAGCATGGCGATGAAGATCACCACCGTCAGGATCGTGCCGACCCAGTCGGCGGCGGTCATCGCCGCCCAGTCGGTGCGGAAATGCTCCGCAAGGGCGTCCATGGCGAGCTACTGCCGGTAGTCGACGCCGGGTTCGAGCTTGGCCATGGTGCCCAGGACCTGAAGGTACGCGATCGTCGCGTCCATCTCGGTCTTGCCGGCCAGCAGCCCGTCCGCCGCCTCGATGTCGGCGTCGCTGTAGGGCACGCCGATGGCCCGCAGTCCGCGCATGTGGCGCTGCATCCGCTTCGCGCTGATCTCGCGCTTGGCCAGCCAGGGGTAGCTCGGCATCACCGACTCCGGCACCACCGAGCGCGGGTTCGTCAGATGCTGGCGCTGCCACTGGTCGGAGTACTTGCCGCCGACGCGGGCGAGGTCCGGTCCGGTGCGCTTCGAGCCCCACTGGAATGGGTGGTCGAACATCGACTCCGAGGCCAGCGAGTAATGGCCGTAACGCTCGCGCTCATCGCGGAAGGGACGCACCATCTGCGAGTGGCAGAGGTAGCAGCCCTCGCGCTGGTAGACGTCGCGACCGGCCAGCTCCAGGGCCGTGTAAGGGCGGACGCCGTCACCGGCGACCCAGTTCTCTTTCATCTCGACCACCACCGGGTCGCCCGCTTCGTCGCGCTTGATCTTGCCTTTGGCGTCGTGCTCGTAAGTAACGGCGACGATCGGCTCCTTGCCGGCCTTATCCCAGACGATCTGCGGGAAGCGCGTCGCTTCCTCCGTGCCCTTCAAATAGAACAGCGGGACAATCTCGACGATACCGCCCACCGAGAGCACGATCGCCAGCGCGATCACCAGGCCCCAGATATTGCGCTCGAGCCATGCCTGAAGGCCATTCGACGCATTGTTGCTGTCGGACATTGCAATACTCCTGCTTCGATTCTGCTGGCCGCGTAGCGATTTAGGCGGCGGCGGGAGTCAGGGTGCCGCGGGCCTCACGCAGGCTGCCCTGCAGGGCGGACTTGCGCACGGTCATCAGGATGTTGAACAGCATGATGATGGCGCCGAGCAGGAAGATGCCGCCGCCCACCGCACGCATGGCGTAGTAGGGGTGCATGGCGGCAACGGACTCGACGAAGGTGTAGGCGAGGGTGCCGTACTCGTCGTAGGCGCGCCACATCAGGCCCTGCATGATGCCGGAGACCCACATGGCCACGACGTAGATGACCGTGCCGATGGTGGCGGTCCAGAAGTGCACGTTCACCAGGCTCTCGGACCACATCTCGGTATGCCAGAGGCGGGTCATCAGGTGGTAGATGGCGCCGATGGAGATGCCGGCCACCCAGCCCAGCGCGCCGGAATGCACGTGGCCGATGGTCCAGTCGGTGTAATGGGACAGCGCATTGACGGTCTTCAGCGACATGACCGGCCCTTCGAAGGTGGACATGGCGTAGAACGCGAGCGCGATGATCAGGAACCGCAGCACGTAGTCGGTGCGCAGTTTGTCCCACGCGCCGGAGAGGGTCATCATGCCGTTCACGGCGCCACCCCAGGACGGGATGATCATGGCCAGCGATACGGCGGCACCAAGGGAGCCGGTCCAGTCCGGCAGTGCGGTGTACTGAAGGTGGTGCGCGCCGAGCCAGACGTAGCCGAACATCAGCGCCCAGAAGTGGATGACCGAGAGGCGATAGGAGTAGACGGGGCGGTTGGCCTGCTTCGGCACGAAGTAGTACATGATGCCGAGGAAGCCCGCGGTCAGGTAGAAGCCCACCGCGTTATGGCCCCACCACCATTGGATCATGGCGTCCTGCACGCCGGAGAACAGGCTGTAGGACTTGAACAGACCCACGGGGATGGCGAGGCTGTTCACCACGTGCAGATAGACGATCATGATCATCATGCCGAGGAAGAACCAGTTCGACACATAGATGTGCGAGGTCTTCCGGATGGCGATGGTCATGATGAAGTTGAACGTGAACGCCAGCCAGACGGCGGCGATCAGGATATCGATGGGCCACTCCAGCTCGGCGTATTCCTTGGACTGGGTGAGCCCCAGCGGCAGCGTCAGCACCGCCAGCACGATGACCAGGTTCCAGCCCCAGAACGTGTACCAGGCCAGCTTCTCGCTCCAGAGCTTGACACCGCAGGTGCGCTGCACCGTGTAGAAGGCCGTGCCCATCAGCACACAGCCGCCGAACGCGAAGATGACCGCATTGGTGTGCAGCGGCCGCAGGCGGCCGAAGGAGATGTACGGGGTGTCGAAGTTCAGGAAGGGCCAGGCGAGCTCGGAGGCGATATAGACGCCGACCGTGGCACCCACGACGAGGTACACGACCGCCATGATCGTGAACCAGCGGACAACGTCGAAACTGTACTTCTGTTCGGCTAGCCGATCGGCAGTCGCTTCCATAGTACCCTCTAGACGGACTGGGGAAAAAGGAACCGAGGTTGTGGTTTTCCACCATGGAAAATGGCACGCCACAGCCGCAGCGCGGTAGCCGACAATGACAATTCATCAATGTTCGAAAGTCAAGCTTGGCACTCGGACATGGGCACTGCCAGGCGTCTGCGGAGAATCCTGCAAAACGCTTGAAGATCTGTCACTTGCGCAGGGACCCCACGGGCGCCACACGCCGCAGTCGGGCGCCGACGCGGCGACGAAATTTTTCGATGCCCCCATCAGGGCACGGGGATCTCGGGACCGCTCGTCGGATTATCGCGGCGGCGATCGGGCTTGAAGGTGTTTTGACGGCGCCGCTGGCGGAGGCGGCGGCGGGGCTGGTGAGGACGAATCAGGAATGTACACGGCGCGTTTTCTTCAGGGCGATGCCGGGTGGCCCGGCGCTGCCCGGAAGATCCGCGCTGAAAGTCTGGTGCTTCGCCGCGGAAACTCCGAGACTGGGCTAGCTCGTTGTCGTAATCGGAGTCGTAATCGAATATCCGCAGTTTGATACCACGACCAAGACAACGACAACGACCTGAGACGGTATAGGGACTTGCGCGCTGTCGTGCTGGGATCGTAGGTCGGGTTAGCGATAGCGTAACCCGACAATCAATGGCACGCCGACGCGTATTGCCGGGTTACGCTGCGCTAACCCGACCTCTCATAACGGCTGCTCCAGGCGCGCCGGTGTGGGAGCGCCACTGCCTTTTGTGGCGCGACGACGGCTGCGCAACTGCCTGCCGGTTGACAGTCACTCGGCTGGGGCGTTGTGCCTTGCCGCCGGTCGCGGCACCGAGAGTGCCGCTCCCACAAGAGCCGCCTACACCGAATACTTGCGCAGCCTCTGAAGCGTCACTGCCATTGACTTTAGCCATCTCGTGTTCAGTAGCAGTGCTTCCGCCGGCGACGGTGGTAGTCGAGCAGGCCGCGGTCGGAGGTGTTCTTGCGTGGGGGGTTACGCCCCTCGCGGTACGTGATGGGGTTGGTCAGGAACAAGGCGGTCAGGCGCTTGCGGATCGTCTCGGCATCCTCGTCGCCGAAGAGGATGTCGAAGGCGTTGTGCTTGATGGCATTGAAGGAAACGGCACGGTTGACCCGCTGGGGATGGCGGGTGGGCT
>NZ_JAJDNQ010000090.1 GCF_022340605.1 Thiohalocapsa sp. | reverse complement strand
CCCCGCGGCGGCATGATCCTGGCCAAGTCCAACCCGGACCTGGAAAAGAAGTTCAACTCGCTGGTCTTTCCGGGCACCCAGGGCGGGCCGCTGATGCACGTCATCGCCGCCAAGGCCGTCGCCTTCAAGGAGGCGCTGGAGCCCGGCTTCAAGGACTACCAGCGCCAGGTGGTACTCAATGCCCAGGCCATGGCGGAGGTGTTCCTGTCCCGTGGCTACAACGTGGTCTCCGGCGGCACCGACAATCACCTGTTCCTGGTGAGCTTCATCGAGCAGGGCCTGACGGGCAAGGACGTGGACGCCTGGCTCGGCGCCGCCAACATGACCGTCAACAAGAACGCGGTGCCCAACGACCCGCAGTCGCCCTTCGTCACCAGCGGCATCCGCGTCGGCACGCCGGCCATCACCACCCGCGGCTTCGGGCTGGAGGAGGCCAGGCAGCTCGCGGGCTGGATGTGCGACGTCATCGACGCCCGCGGCGATGCGGCCACCATCGAGCAGGTGCAGGGCCAGGTGCTGGCGCTTTGCGCCCGCTTCCCGGTGTACCAGGCGCACGCCGGCTGACGTCGCGCTGAGCCACTGTCACAGCCGGGGCCGGAGCCCGAGCGCCGATGCGTTGTCCCTTCTGCGGCGCCCAGGACACCAAGGTGGTGGACTCGCGGCTGTCCGGCGACGGCGACCAGGTGCGCCGCCGCCGCCGTTGCACCGTCTGCAACGAGCGCTTCACCACCTACGAGAGCGCGGAGCTGAACCTGCCCCGCGTGGTGAAGCGCGACGGCACCCGCGTGCCCTTCGACGGCCGCAAGCTGCGCTCCGGCCTGATGCGCGCGGCCGAGAAGCGCCCCATCAGCACCGAGCAGATCGACGCCGCCCTGTCGCACATCAACCGCAAGCTGCTCGCCGGCGGCGAGCGCGAGGTCAGCAGCCGGCGCATCGGCGAGCTGGTGATGGACGAGCTGCGCGAGCTCGACAAGGTGGCCTACGTGCGCTTCGCATCCGTGTACCGGCAGTTCGAGGACGTGGACGCCTTCCGCGAGGAGATCGAGCGCCTGGAGCAGCACCCCACCGCCGCCGAGAAGAAGGCCCAGTTGGACCTGCTCGAAGGGCTGGACCCGGTGCAGCACAACAGGAAGCCATGAGCCCGATGGATGCAGATGCCCGCATGATGGCCCGCGCCGTCGTGCTGGCGCGCCGGGGTCTCTACACGACCGACCCGAACCCGCGCGTCGGCTGCGTGCTGGTGCAGGGCGGAGAGATCGTCGGCGAGGGCTTCCATCGCCGCGCCGGCGAGCCGCACGCCGAGCGCAACGCCATCGAAGCCGCCGGCGAGCGTGCCCGTGGCGCGACGGCCTACGTCACCCTGGAGCCTTGCTGCCACCATGGCCGCACGCCGCCCTGCACCGATGCGCTGCTGGCGGCGGGCATCGCCCGCGTCGTGGTCGGCATGGAAGACCCGAACCCCCTGGTGGGCGGCAAGGGCCTCGCGCGGCTGCGCGCGGCTGGCGTGGAGGTGCGCACGGGCGTGCTGGAGGGGGATGCGCGGGCGCTGAACCCCGGCTTCGAGCGGCGCATGCGCGGCGGCCTGCCCTACGTGCGCTGCAAGCTCGCCGCGAGCCTGGACGGGCGCACCGCCATGGCCAGCGGCGAGAGCCAGTGGATCACCTCGCCCGAGGCGCGGCGCGACGTGCACCGGCTGCGGGCGCGCTCGTCCGCGATCGTCACCGGCATCGGCACCGTGCTGGCCGACGACCCGTCCATGAACGTGCGCCTTGAACCGGAAGAATTTCCGTCCCTGTGGCCGGGCGAGCTGCCGCGCCAGCCGCTGCGAGTCGTGGTGGACAGTCGGCTGCGCATGCCGCTGGACGCCCGCATGCTGCAACTGCCCGGCGCCACCCTCATCGCCACCTGCGAGGACGGCCCGAAGGCCATCGCCCGCGCCAACGCCGCCGGCGCCGAGGTCTGCGTCCTGCCGGCGGACCCGGCGGGGCGCGTGGACCTGCACCTGTTGCTCCGCCGCCTCGCCGAGCGCGAGATCAACGAGGTCCTCATCGAGGCCGGTCCGACCCTGGCCGGCGCCGCCATGGCGCTCGGTCTGGTGAACGAGCTGGTGCTCTACCTCGCCCCGCACCTGATGGGCGACGCCGCCCGTGGGCTGTTCCACCTGCCCGGCCTGGAGCGCATGGAGCAGCGCATCGGGCTCGTCATCGACGACGTGCGGCGCGTGGGGGTGGATCTGCGCTTGCTGTTGAGGCGGGCCGAGGGCTGAGGGTCCAGCGCCGAGGCCGCTCGCAGTGCTTATCCGTGTCGCCCTGGAGTGCTTATCCGTGTCGCCCTGGAGGGCGACACTCCCAAGCCGTTGTAGGTCGGGTTAGCGCAGCGTAACCCGACGCTGGACGTCCGTAAGCCGTTGATTGTCGCGTTACGCTATCGCTAACCCGACCTACGATCCTACGATCCGTTCGATTTCGGCGTTGCGAGCAATTCTTGCCCAATCCCGAAGCGCATCCGCTGCTTCGGCTACGCGTACAAATCGGCAAAAGGCAGTTCGAGCCCCACGGACTCGAGCCGAACCACGCCGTCGGCATTCGCGATGACCGCATGCTCCCAGCCGCCGTCCGACCGCCGCAGCACCTCCACCCGCGGCTCGTCCTGGGAGATCAGCAGGTACTCCCGCAGCGTCGGCAGCGACTGGTACGCCAGGCGCTTGTCGCCCCGATCGTAGCGTTGCGTGCGCGGTGAGAGCACCTCGGCGATCAGCACCGGGTCCGTCTTGAAATAGGGGTCGCCGCGCTCGCCGGCGCAGCGCACGAAGACATCCGGGTAGTACGGTTCTCGCTCTCCCGCTCCACGGCCAGGTACTTGTCCGGCGTCAGCCGTGGCAGGGATTCTGGCATCAGCCCTGCGGCAGCCAGGCCTGGTCGAGCAACTGCTCCGCGCGCCAGGGACAGTTGGTTGGCAAGGTCGAGAGACCGGTCTCCCGGGTGGCGGTGTCGAGGGCATCATCCCAGGCGTCGGCCCACCAGTCGGGGTCTTGCAGGCAGCGGCGCAGGCTCGGGGTCAGGCGCAGGCGGCGCTCTATGCGGTTGCGCTGGGTGCGGATGGTGGTGAGCCAGCTGTGTCCGCGAGGCTCGGGCTGGAAGCGCCACTTGAGCAGATGCGCGAGCAGCACGGCCATGCGGCTCGCGAGCTCACGCTGCTCGCGCTTTGACAAGTCTTCGATCTCCTCGGCGATGTGCTCCCGGTCGATTTCCGCGAGGCGGCCCTCGCGCAGCAACCGCGCCTGGTGCTCGGCCCAGGCCACGATATCGCCTTCGTAGTCGGCGTACTGCGGCTCGGGCATGGGCTCGGGTGCGGGGCGGTTCATGGCTGGATGGACGGCGCCGGGCCGTCGGCTTTGGTGCGGGATAAGCGACAGTCTAGGCGGGATGTGCGGCACATGCACGATGCCGGCTCGTCCGGCGCATCGCGGCAGCTTCCCAGCTTGCGATTTCCGGGGCTGGAACACGGTGGTGTCTCGCCTTGTTACCCGCGTTTGGCGGCTGGTCTGCAAGGTGCTGGCGCTTCCGGGGGCAGTTCCCCGTCGGCCGTGACAAGGGTTTCGGCAAGTCTTGCGGGGTTGCCGCGAACCCGAACCGCCGCGCACGGTCCATAATTGGAGACAGTTGTTGGTTCCGCGCCGTCGGGTTGCCGGGGCGCTGCGCCAACAACACTCGTTGTGTCTTTTCTGCCCTGTTGCGTCTTTATTCCACCCGAGTACCGTCGTGATGCGCCACCCACCGCTCCTACCGCTGCTGGCCGTGCTGCTTCTGGCCACTGCCACCGGCGCGCTCGCGCAGCCGCCGGGGCGCGGCTGG
>NZ_JAJDNQ010000027.1 GCF_022340605.1 Thiohalocapsa sp. | reverse complement strand
TGTTCCATTTCGGAAGCTAGCTGACCATGACGAAAAGCTGAGGGGCTTCATCGAGGCGAAACATCCAGATGCGAAACATGATATTGCCACAGCTTTCTTGGAAAGGTGCCTCGCGTTCTGCCGCGCCGAAGGCGGCGTGTCAATGGTCCTTCCCCAGAACTGGTTATTCTTAACAAGTTATCGAAGACACAGGGGCTGGAGATCAATCGCAAGCGCTCGCAGCGGCTGATATGCCGGCTCGTCCGGCAAGCCGCCGTCACCTGGCCCGCACACCTTGCGCCCACGCCCTGAGCATAAAGCGCCGCCAAATCGGCGTTCCCCTTAGGGAACGTCGCCCTGCTAACCGGGTAACCTAGTGCCGCGGCCGTCTAGCAGCATTGGCGCCCCCCGGCACACCTGCACGGCACAACTCTCCTGCCACACGCCCTTTGCCGAGAAGATCCCCAGAAGAGGTGATGCGATGTCAATTTCAGGGCCAATGCTGAGCGAGCCGGCGCTGTTGACGAGGTTGCTGGACCGTGGTCTCGGCGACCGTCCCGAGGTCCCCGCGCTGGTGTCTGCCACCACCTCGATGTCGTGGCGCGCATTGGATGCGGCCAGCAATCGTTGCGCCGCAAGCCTGCTGGATCTCGGACTGCAGAAGGGCGATCGCGTGGCGTCGCTGATGCCGAATCGCACGGCGCTGATCGTTCATTATCTCGCCTGCATCAAGGCCGGGCTGGTGGCCACCCCGCTCAACTACCGCTATACGGCGCCCGAGATCGACCATGCGCTCGATGTCAGTGGCGCGTCGGTTCTGCTCGCCCATGCCGAGCGCCATGAGGACGTCGCCAGGAGCCGCCTCGCGGGCGATTTGCCGCTCGGCGTTATCGAATACGGCAACGCGGATGGCCGAGGGATGTCCTTCGAGTCGCTGCTGGAGCGGGAGAGCGCGGGATTCTCTCCGGCAGCGCTGGCGCCCGATGACCCGGCGGTCATCTTCTTCACCTCCGGTAGCACCGGCAAGCCAAAGGGGGTGACGCATACCGCTGAATCGCTCGGTTGGATGCTGGCAAGTGCTGCCGCCGGGATCGGGCTTGGCGCCGTTGATGTGATGCTGCCGGGGTCGTCCCTGTCGCACGTCGCGGGCTTCGTTTGGTCCATGACCGCGTTGTCCGTCGGCGCGCGGTTGGTCGTTCCCAGGACCTTGGATGGCGATGAGTTGCTGCCCCTGTTTCGCTCGCAGCGCCCCACCGTCCTCAGCATCCTCCCGTCGACCCTGTTCACGTTGGTGCGCGACCACAACGCCACGCATGAAGACTTCGGATCGCTGCGCTTGTGCCGAGCGGCCGGTGACAAGGTGGCCTCCGAGCTGGAGCGCGAATTCATGGCCTTGGCCGGATTCCCCATCGACGAAGGGTACGGCATGACCGAGATCGGCTTTGCGCTGATCACCCCGCCGTCCGGCCCGTTCAAGCTGGGCTCGGTTGGGCGCCCGATGCCAGGCTTTACGATGCTGATCCGCGATGAGGCCGGCGCAGAGGTGCCAACCGGCACGGAGGGATGCATCTGGGTCCGTTCCCGCAGCTGCATGTCGGGCTATTGGAACGACAAGGCAGCCACCGAGGCAGCCATCCGGGACGGCTGGCTGGACACCGGCGACGAGATGACGGCCGACGCGGACGGCTATTTGTGGTTCCACGGCCGAAAGAAGCAGATGATCGTGCACGACGGCTCAAACATCTGCCCGCAGGAGGTCGAGGATGCCCTGTTGGCCCACCCCGCCGTGGAGAACGCCGGCGTGGTCGGCGTCCACGACCTGTTGCACGGGGAGAATGTTCGCGCTTACGTCACCCTCAAGCAGGGCGCGCCGCGGCCGACCGTCCAGGAGATGATTCGCCTGGCCCGATCTCAGGTCGGCTACAAGGCACCGGAGGAAATCATCATCCTCGATGAAATACCTCTGAACCCGACGGGCAAGGTCGACAGAATCGCCCTGAAGCAGTTGGCCGACGTTCATCTCGCAGGCGCATCCTCCGCGTAGCGCGCGGCTCGTGGCTGGTGCCTCCCTGGCGCGCCGAAGCGGGGGCATCGCGGCCCATGGGGATGCAACGCCGCGGGCGTCGGTCAACGGTGGCTCGCCAAGTCGTCGGCCACCGAGTCTTCGCTACTGCCCTCGATCCACTCCCAGCCACAGTAGCGGCACTGGAATTGGATCAGGGTGCCGCGGGTGCCGAGCATGCACTCGGACTTCGGTTGCTTGCTCCCGCAGGCGGGGCAGATTCGGATTTCATCGCCATCGTCGAAGTGCTTTGGGTGGTTAGGCATATGGATGTGCCTCAGGTTCGCGCTTGGCTGCGGCCCGTCGTCGGGGGCAGCGACGGCCCTCTGCGAAGATGCCGGCAAGGCGCGCTTCACCGACGTCAGGGCAGCCGGTACTCACCACACATTTGGCCACGACGCTTGCTTACCAGCAGCCGTTCGCGGTCGGTTGCATCGACGGTTCGTCCGGTGGCGCAATCGGTGCGAGGAATCAGCCGGTGGTCTTCAGCGGCGACGGATGAGCAGGCCCGGGCGATAGCGCCTCCGGTGGCGCTCTTGATCGCCTCATGCCCCCGAGATTGGGCAAGTATTGGGTATAGCTCGGGTTAGCGCAGCGTAACCCGAGCTACGATGCGCTCGATTTCGGCGTTGCGACCAATACTTGCCCGGTCTCTCCTGCGCCGGCGCGTCAAGCTGGAATTGTCTCGCGCCATGCCCGCGGGGCGGGCACGTCGCGCGCTACTGTGTTATATCCGGGAGCGCCGGCAGGCGTTGGACCGCCGTCGGGTGCCGGCGTTCCCCGTCGGCCGAGTGCACGGCGGTGGCTCGGGAGAATCGGGAATCAGCCGGCTTGTTTAGACGCCCTCGATCAGACCCAGGAGGAGATCCATGCGCATCATCGACGCGGAAGCAGCGGTCCTGGCGGACCTGAAGGAGGAGGGGCGGGTGGTGGCCGAGCGTGCCTTTCCCGGCTTCACCGTGACCACCCTGCGCCATCCCACGCTGGGCAAGCTGGTGCTGGTGCAGGCGCCTGACGGCAACGGCGCGATGGTGGAGGCAAACGAGTAGCTGTCCGCCGGTAAATGAGCAGGGCTCAGTGCAGCCGCGAATCCGACAGCGACATCGACCCCATCGGGCGCTCGGACTGGAATAGGCCGACCCAGGCGTTGACGTCCGCTGCGGACATGGCCGGGGCCAGGTAGTCGCCCTGCCCATAGCCGCAGCCGAGCTGCTTGAAGGCTTCCAACTGTTCGCGCGTCTGAATGCCCGTGGCGACCACCAGGCTGCTGAAATGCCTGCCGAGGGAGACCCCGGCTTGCACCAGCGCCTGAGCGCGCCCCTGGTGTGTCACGCCCGCGGCCAGTGTGCGGTCCAGCTTGATGGTGTCGAAGCTGAGGTCCGCGAGTGGGGCCACCGGCGTCCGACCGGCCCCGAAGCCATCCAGGCACACCAGCAGTTGCTGGCCGAGCAGGCGCTCGCGCCAGGCACTGATGTGCGGGTGATCGTTGGTCAGCGCCGCTTCCGGGATCTCGAAGCGCAGGGCGCTCGGATCGATGCCGTACTTGTCCATGGCACGCCTGACCTCCGCCAGCAGGCGCTCGTCGCCGAGCTGCGACACGGATAGGTTGATGCTCAGGTACTCGCCCTGGTACCAGGTCTGATGCTGCTGCCACTCGCACAGCTGCCTGCACGCGAGGTGGATGACGCGATAGCCCAATTCGCGGATGAGTCCGCCGGCCACGGCGTAGGGGACGAACTGCGCCGCCGGCAGCAGGCCGCGCGTCGGATGCTGCCAGCGCAGCAGGGCCTCGCAGCCCAGCGGCCGCCCCGTGTCCAGCGCCACCACGGGCTGGTAGTGCAACAGGAATTGCTCCGCCCGTAGCGACCGGACAAGCTCCCTGCGCAGGCGCTCATGCGCCTGCTGCTCGCTGCGCATGGATGCCTCGAAGCGAACCGCCCTGTTGCCGCCGCGCTGCCGCGCCGCGTCCTGCGCGAGACCCGCATCGGCAATGATGTCGTCCACGCGGGCGTAGCGCGCATTCAGGGTAACGATGCCGATGCTGGCTTTGAGCCGCAGTTCGCGTGCGCCGCAGCGCATCGGCTCCGCCAGCTTGGCCAGGATGCTGCTCGCCCGGCCCTCCGCCGCGCAGGGCTCCTGGCCCGCGCGCAGCATCACCAGGAACTCGTCGCCGCCGAAGCGCCCGATCGACTCGCCGGGCTCCAGCACGCGTTGCAGCGCGGCACCGACGTCGCGCAGTATCGCGTCGCCGCCGGCGTGGCCGCAGCAGACGTTCACCTGCCTGAAGTCGTCCAGGTCCAGCAACAGCACTTGGCGCTGGATGCCCGGTTGGCGTTCAGCCTTGCTCAGGGTCCGGTCGAGCTCTTCACGCAGCCAGTGGCGGTTATGCAGGCCCGTCACCGGGTCGTGGTACGCGGTCCACCAGAGTTGCCTGCGATCCTCGGCCTGCTCGGCGCGGAACTTGAGTGTCAGTGCAATGAGCCAGCAGATGGACTCCACCAGATTGCCAATGGGGAAGGCCACCGAGACCACGCCCGGCAGCGCGACGCTGTCCACGGCGATGGAGGTGGCCTGCAGCCCGCCGCCGAGCATCGAGGCGCCGAGACCGGCCGCGAACCAGCGCAGTGCTGCATCCGCGTCGCGTAGCCGGCGCGCCAGCAGCGAGAGCACCAGAACCGCCAGCACGGCGAGTACGGCGGCTCCCAGCCGGTAGCTCCAAGTGGTCCAGGCGGAGCTGAGAAAGGCTGCGGATGCGAGGGCGACGCCGGCGGCAATAGTGAGCGTCAGCCCGCGGCGCGGGCGCAGAAAGGTCAGCACCACGCCGGTAATGCCCGGCACCACCAGCGCGACGGCGAGCGCTTGCATCATCCGCGTATGCGTCGGCCAGAAGGGTATCCAGGCCGGGCCGAGACCGAGCGCCTGAAGCTGGTAGAACTGCAGCGTGAGCAGGTATACCACGTAGGCCAGGGCGAAGGCGTTGCGCTGCCAGGCGACGAAGCCGAGCCCCACCAGCAGCAGCACCGCCAACATCCCGGTGTAGGCGCCAAGCTGGGTCCACTGGCGTGCGGACAAAGTCCGGAAGCGGCTTTCCGGCGCATACTCAATCCATTCTCGAACGGCCTTGGCGTCGGCGACGACGGCCACCGGCGGCGTGTCGCCGAGCGCCGCCGGCACCCGCGTGTTGGCCAGTGGGCTGGCAACCGTGCGCTCGCCCATCGGCAGCGCTCGGCCGGACAGGCCCGCGTGCACGCAGCCCCGGGCGTCCTCGGCCAGCACCAGCAGCCGCTCGACGATGCTGTCGCGGGTATAGACGATGCCGGGCTCGGGGAAGGTCAGGCCGGCGAGCCGGGCGAAGACGAAGGCGCCGGTGCGCACCCCGGGGGGCAGTGCCGGGATGCTCGTCGGCGCACAGTCCGTGGGCTGCGTGGCCGCGAGCTCGCGGTAATGAGTGAGCCACGGCGCGGCCGCTTCTCGGGCGGGCTGGAACAGCGCAGGTTCTGCCCATGCGGCCACGTGCGCAGAGGCCGCCGGCGGTGCCGAGACCATGATGAGCACGACGACAAGTGCCAGTGCCGCGGAACCGACGGCGCAGGTCCATGCCTCGGCTGCGCCGCGTCTCCGGGTGCTGGTCTGCTCGATGATGTGCATGACAGCCTGCCGGCGATTGTGGCAGGCACCGGAAGGTGCGGGCGCTGCCGATTCGGCATGTCCGGCTGGCCGTCGCGAAACCGCCGCGGCCCGCGCACCACCGCGGCCCGTGTGGAACTGCTCGACGCATCGCCGCCGCTGCGGCAAGGCGTGACGGTCGTCCGGTGTTTGGTGGGCCTCGTGCCCCGCCTGTCCACAGGACTCGTCCTGCCCGTTCCCGGGGCCAATCACAGCTTGCTACCCGCTGCAAACCGGGGTGTCCGTGGACGGATCACCCTCGTGTGCAATACAAAGAATACACGTAGCAATCGCAGGGGAACATGACAATTGGCCGCTTGGTGATGGCTTCGAGGCTTGCATTTTCGCCTCGCATGGACTCAACGGGCGCGAGCGCCGACGTGCGGTCGGCGCCAGCCACGGTCGCGGACGGCAACGCGTAGAATCCGGCAGTCCAGCTTCAGCCGAGCCCATCGCCCTCCCGAGCCATCCCATGCAAGCCCGCTTCGTCCATCTGCACCTGCACTCCGAGTACTCTTTGAGCGATGGCCTGGTGCGGGTCAAGCCGCTGGTGAAGGCGGCCGCGGCCGCCGGCATGCCCGCCGTCGCCGTGACGGACAAGACCAATCTGTTCTGCCTGGTGCGCTTCTACAAGGCCGCGCTCGCCGCTGGCATCAAGCCCGTCGCCGGCACCGAGGTCGCGGTGCAGGACCCGGACAACCCCGCCGAGCCGCACCGGCTGGTGCTGCTGGTGCAGGATGCCGCCGGCTACAAGAACCTGACCCGGCTCATCTCCCGCGCCTACCTGGAGGGCCAGTACCAGGGCATCGCGCAGGTGCAGCGCGATTGGGTGCTGGACGCCAGCCAGGGGCTCATCGCGCTCTCGGGCGGCGTTGGCGGCGACCTGGGGCGCGCGCTGGTGGGGGGGCACCGGGCCGACGCGGAGGCCAGGCTCGACACCTGGCTCGGTGCCTTCGGCAACCGCTACTACCTGGAGCTGACCCGCACCGGCCGCGAGGGCGAGGCGGAGTGTATCGAGGCCAGCGTCGATCTCGCCATCGCCAAGGGCGTGCCGGTGGTGGCCACCAACGATGTCGCCTTCCTGAAGCCGGAGGACTTCGACGCCCACGAGGTGCGCACCTGCATCCACGGCGGCTGGACCCTGGCGGACAAGCGCCGGCCGCGCCGCCATGCCCCGGAGCAGTACCTGCGCTCGCCGAAGGAGATGGCGCTGTTGTTCTCGGACCTGCCGGAGGCGCTGGATAACTCGGTGGAGATCGCCAAGCGCTGCAACCTGGAGTTGACGCTGGGCAAGAACTACCTGCCAGCCTGGCCGGTGCCCGCGGGCATGACCATCGACGAGCTCTTCGCCGCGGAGGCACAGAAGGGCCTGGAGTGGCGCCTCGACCGCACCTTCGACCGCACCGCCCCGGACTTCGCCGAGCGCCGCCAGCCCTATGACGAGCGCCTCCGGATCGAGCTCGACGTCATTTGCCAAATGGGCTTCCCGGGCTATTTCCTGATCGTCGCGGACTTCATCCAGTGGGCCAAGGACAACGGCATCCCGGTGGGGCCAGGGCGCGGCTCGGGGGCCGGCTCGCTGGTGGCCTACGCGCTCAAGATCACGGACCTCGACCCGCTGGAGCACGAGCTGCTGTTCGAGCGCTTTCTCAACCCCGAGCGCGTGTCGATGCCGGACTTCGACGTGGACTTCTGCATGGAGGGCCGCGACCGCGTCATCGAGTACGTGGCGCAGAAGTACGGCCGCAAGGCGGTCTCGCAGATCATCACCTTCGGCACCATGGCCGCCAAGGCCGTGGTGCGCGACGTCGGCCGGGTGCTGGGCCACCCCTACGGCTTCGTCGACAAGATCGCCAAGATGGTGCCCTTCGAGCTCGGCATAACGCTGGACAAGGCGCTGACGGAGAGCGAGGACCTGGCGAACGCCTACCGCGAGGACGAGGCGGTGACGGCCATCATCGACATGGCCCGCAAGCTGGAGGGCGTCGCCCGCAACGCCGGCAAGCACGCGGGCGGCGTGGTCATCGCACCCACCGAGCTGACGGACTTCGCGCCGCTCTACTGCGAGCCGGGCGGCGCGAATCTGGTCACCCAGTACGACAAGGACGACGTGGAGCAGGCGGGCCTGGTGAAGTTCGACTTTCTGGGGCTGCGCACGCTCACCATCATCGATTGGGCGCTCGCCACCATCAATGGGGAGCGCGAGGCCAAGGGTGAGGCAGCGCTCGACATCAACCTCATCGACCCAAAGGACCCGGACGCCTTCGCACTCTTGCAGCGCTGCGAGACCACAGCCGTGTTCCAGCTCGAATCGCGCGGCATGAAGGAGCTCATCAAGAAGCTCGGGCCCGATTCCTTCGAGGACATGACCGCGCTGGTGGCCCTGTTCCGCCCGGGGCCGCTGCAGTCCGGCATGGTGGACGACTTCTGCGACCGCAAGCACGGCCGCGCCGACGTCGCCTACCCGCACCCCAAGCTCGAGCCCATCCTCAAGCCCACCTACGGCGTCATCCTCTACCAGGAGCAGGTGATGCAGATCGCCCAGGTGCTGGCGGGCTATTCGCTCGGCGGCGCTGACCTGCTGCGCCGCGCCATGGGCAAGAAGAAGGTGGAGGAGATGGACAAGCAGCGCGCCATCTTCGAACAGGGCGCGGTGGAGCGGGGCGTCGAGGCCGAGACCGCCACCTACATCTTCGACCTGATGGAGAAGTTCGCGGGCTACGGCTTCAACAAGTCCCACTCGGCCGCCTATGCGCTGGTGTCCTACCAGACCCTGTGGCTCAAGGCGCACTATCCAGCCGCCTTCATGGCCGCGGTGCTGTCGGCGGACATGGACAACACCGACAAGGTCGTCACCCTCATCGACGAATGCCGAAGCCAGGGCCTCGCGGTGGAGCCACCGAAGGTGAACCGCTCCGAGTACCACTTCACCATCGACGGCGAGCGCACCGTCGTCTATGGCCTCGGCGCCATCAAGGGCGTCGGCGAGTCGGCCATTGCGGCCATCCTCGAGGCCCGCCGCGACGGCGCCTTCCGCGACCTCTGGGACCTATGCCGGCGCGTGGACCTGCATAAGGTCAACAAGCGGGTGTTCGAGGCGCTGATCCGCGCCGGCGCCTTGGATGGGCTAGGCGGCGGCTTCGGGGCGGACCCGGTCGGCGCCGGCCCCAACCGCGCCACCCTGACGAACTTGCTCCCCGCCGCCATCCAGCTCGCCGAGCAGCACCAGGAGCAGCAGTCCTCGGGCCAGGCGGACCTGTTCGGCGCCCTGTTCGCGGACCAAGCCGAAGACTCGGCGGCCGTCGCCGAGCCGGACCCGCAGCTCGCCGCCCAGCGCTGGCCGGACTGGGACGAGGACGAGCGCCTGCTGGGTGAAAAGGAGACCCTCGGCCTCTACCTCACCGGCCATCCCGTGAATCGCTACGACGCCGAGCTGAACGTCCTGGTGGCCCAGCGCATCGGCCCCCTGCTGGCGTCGAGCCATGGTCTTGCCGACCCCGGCGTCACCCAGCTCCGCGGCGGGGACCGCGACCAGCGCACCGTCGCCGGCCTGGTGCACCAGATCCAGGTGCGCAAGGGCGCGCGCGGGCGCATGGCCTCGCTGACCCTGGACGATCGCACCGGGCGTATCGAGGTCACCTGCTTCAACGATGTCTACGAGCAGGCCCGCGAGCTGCTCCAGCCCGACGCCATCCTGGTCATTAGCGGCAACCTGCGCGCCGACGACTACACCGGCGGCGTCGGCCTCATCGCCCGCGGCGTGCAGACCCTGGAGCAGGCCCGCGCCGGGCGCGCCGAGCACCTGCTGCTGCGCCTGGACCTCGCCGAGCCCGCCGCGCACGCGAAAGGCCTGGAGCGCGTGCAGCGGCTCCACGAGCTGCTGCAACCCTACAGCGGCGAGGGCACGCCGCTGCGCCTGCACTACCGCCGTCCCGGCTGCGAGGGGCGGCTGCGCCTCGGCGAGAACTGGCGGGTGACGCCGGCGGACGCGCTGCTCAAGCGCCTGCGCGGGCTGCTCGGCGACGACGGCGTGGAGGTGGTCTACGAGCGCGAGCGGGTCGTCGCCGCGCCACCAGCGCCGGTGGCGGCGGGGCGGCCGCAGTTGGCGGTGGTGCGGTGAGTTCGGCTGGGGTGATATTGGCCACCCGGCGACACGCCAGGCCGTGCCGCCGCGACTAGTGCACCAGTGCGCCACTCCCGAGACCGTCTCAGGTCGTTGTCGTTGTCGTTGTCGTTGTCGTTGTCGTTGTCGTGATCGTGATCTCAACCGTCTGGATATTCGATTACGACCACCACCACGAGGGAGTCCGGTCTCGGAATTGCCGCAGCGAAGCACCAGACTGCTGGAGGTCGGCCTGCTGTGCGCGCTCAGCCTGCGGCAGCCGCACTCCGCCGCGGAGCTCACCACCCCTGGGCGCTGACCTGCGCCAACCACCTCTTTGGCGCGGAGTCGGGCTTCACTATCGCTCAGCCCGACCTACGGGCCGGTGCTTGATCCGGCGTCGCGGTCACACCCGCGCCAGGGACAGCGGCACGTACAGCTCCTCGGGGCTCAGGCCCCCGTGCACGCCGATCTGCCTGAAGCCCTTCTCGGTCGGTAGCTGGTCGTGGATGACGGCCCGGCCGCGGGCCAGCAGGGTGTAGTCGCCGATGCGCTCGGCGAGCCTCGGATGTGGGGCGCCGGTGCCGAAAAGGCCGGCGTCGAGCAGGTCTTGGCTGCGATGGAGGTCGAACCGCTCGCCGAGCACGTCCCGGCAGTAAGCGGTGAAGCGCTCGACGCGGTCCGCGCGCACATAGCAGAACGCGGCCCGGGGCTCGCCGCAGAGGGGTAGGGTGAGGCAGTCGGCCAGCACCGGGTGATCGGCGAGCTGCACGACGTCCTCGGGCCGGCAGTCGAGGTGGCCGTGGTCCGCGCTCACCAGCACGGCGGTGTCGGTGCCGGCGATGTTGCGCAGGAAGCGTGCGTAGAGCGCATCGATGGCGTGGAAGTGGGCCAGCGCCTCGGGGCTGTCGATGCCCCGCTCGTGGCCGATGCCGTCCAGGCCTGGCCAGTAGAGATAAAAATAGCTCGGCTCGCGGGCGCGGCGGATGGCGCGGGCGGCGCGCCTGAACATCTGCTTCAGGCCCTTATAGGGCAGAAGTTGGGCCGGCCCCAAGTGCGCCAGATTGAAGTCCGAGCGGGCGATATGGGCGGGCGAGACGGCCACCGAGGGTGTCGCCAGGCGCTCGAAGATGGAGCGGTGACCCAGCAGCGCCGGCAGGTCCACGCCGGCGCTCGTGTAGCCGACGCCGCCGTAGCGCGGCGTCCCGGGCAGCACGGTCATCACGCAGCCCAACTCCCGGAGCCAGGTGAACCAGCCGGTGAGCCCATGCTGCTGTGGCGCATCGCCGGTGAGATAGGTGGTGATGGCGGTCGCCGTTGTGGGTGGGAAGACGGACGTCAGCTCGCCGATACGGTGTGCCGCCAGCGCGGACCCGGCGCCGTGCCGTGCGAGCCAGCGGCTGCCGAGGCCGTCGAGCACCAGCAGGACGATGTGAGGAACATCAGCGAGGGCTTGGGCGGGCAGGGCGCTCAGTTCCGGCAGCGCGGCGCGGCCGCCGCGGGCCGCGATCAACGTCGCCGTCAGGTTGACGATGCCGCCACCCTGATAATCCGGTTGGTGCGCGATCGTAATCATCGGTCCCAAGCATACTTGCGGGACGTTACCATGTCGCGTGTCGCCACTCGTGCTGCGGCTGTCGGGTTGCGGGGGCAAAGCCGGCTCAGACCCAGCAAGGTGCTACTTTCCGCTTGATCGGTTCATGGGGGTAGGGTTGACGGTCGCAGAACAACACGTATCCGGGCAGGCGGCCGGAATGAGGTCGCCGCGGGTCGGGGGGCATCCATGATCAAGCTCATGATCGTCGACGATCACCAACTGGTGCGCGAGGGCCTGCGGTCCATCTTCGCATCTGCGGTCGATCTCGCCGTGGTGGGCGAGGCGCAGAGCGGCGAGGATGCCATCGCGCTGGTGCAGCAAGGCGCATCACCGGACGTGGTGCTGATGGACATCAACATGCCGGGCGGCATGGGCGGTATCGAGGCGACCCGCCGACTCACGCGGATGCTGCCCAACTTGCGCATCATCGTGCTGTCGGCGCTGAGCGAGGAGCCTCTGCCGACGCAGTTGCACGACGCGGGCGCCATCGGCTATCTCACCAAGGGCTGCCCCGCGAAGGAACTGCTCGACGCCATTCGCGCGGTGGAGCGCGGCTTGCCCTATGTCGACGCGCGGCTCGCGCAGCGGCGCATGGTGGCCGGTTGGCGGGGTACCAAGGAGACGCCGTTCGCGGACCTGTCGCCGCGCGAGATGCAGGTGACGCTCATGATCCTCGACGCCCGCCGCAACCACGAAATCGCCCAATGCCTGTCACTGAGCCAGAAGACTGTCAGCACCTATCGCCAGCGTATCTTCGAGAAGCTGGGCATCACCACCGACGTGGAGCTCACCCGGCTCGCCTATCGCCACGGCATCATCAAGGAGACCGAGACGTGAGCCGGCGCGGCGGCTACGGCGTTGCGCGGGGCTTTCATTCGGAGCCGGCGCCTTGAGCCAGTACCCGGACGCGACCTTCGACCCCGCCTGCCGCCGCTGCCCGCGCCTCGCGAGCCATCTCGACGCGGTGCGCCGCGCGCATCCGGACTACTATGCCAGGCCGGTGCCGCCCTTCGGTGACCCGGCGGCGCGGTTGCTCATCGTTGGCCTTGCCCCCGGGCTGCACGGCGCCAACCGCACCGGCCGGCCATTCACCGGTGACTACGCCGGCATCCTGCTCTATGCGACCTTGCACCGCCACGGCTTCGGGTCAGCGCCTCAGTCCGTGGCCGCCGACGACGGGCTCGTGCTGCGGGGCTGCCGCATCAACAATGCGGTGAAGTGCCTGCCGCCCGAGAACAAGCCCACCACCGACGAGGTGCGCACCTGCAACGACTTCCTTGCCGCCGATCTGGCCAGGCTGCCCGACGGCGCCGTGCTGCTGGCCCTGGGCCGGGTGGCCCACGGCGCCGCGCTGCGGGCGCTCGGGCTCAAGCAGGCCGCCTGGCGCTTCGGCCACGGCGCCGAGCATGCGTTGCCGAACGGTATGACGCTCGTGGACTCTTACCATTGCAGCCGCTACAACACGCAGACGGGGCGGCTCACCGAGGCGATGTTCGACGCTGTGGTTGGGCGGTGTCGGGAGTTGAGTATGGAACGATAGTGCGGAGTTTGAATTTTCCTGCGTAGCGCGAATTTTGTTGCGTAGTGCTTAGTGCGTAGTGCGTAGTGCGTGGGAACTGCCCCAACTGCCGCCGCACCCCGCACCCCGCACCCCGCACCCCGCACCCCGCCTCCCGCACTTCGCTCGCACCCCGCACTTCCCTATGTCGTTCGACCACCGCGCCGCCCTCAAACAGATCCCGCCCAAGCCTGGCGTCTATCGGATGCTGGACGCGGAGGGGAACGTGCTCTACGTGGGCAAGGCGAAGGACCTCAAGCGCCGGGTGGCGAGCTACTTCGGCCGCGCGCTGAATCGCCGGCTGGTGGTGATGGTGGGCCAGATCGCCGACATCCAGGTGACGGTGACTCGCACCGAGGGCGAGGCGCTGCTGCTGGAGAACAACCTCATCAAGGCGCACAAGCCGCGCTTCAACGTGCTGCTGCGCGACGACAAGAGCTATCCCTACATCCGCCTCACCGCTGGTGACAACTTCCCGGCGCTGTACTTCTACCGCGGACCGCGGCGAAGCAAGGCGGACAAGTACTTCGGCCCCTATCCGAGCGCCTGGGCCACCCGCGAGACCCTGCAACTGTTGCAGAAGCTGTTCCCGGTGCGCCAGTGCGAGGACACTTTCTACAGCACCCGCACCCGGCCCTGCCTGCAATACCAGATCAAGCGCTGCACCGCGCCCTGTGTCGGCTTCATCTCGCCCAAGGACTACGCCCTGGACGTGGCCCACAGCATCAAGTTCCTGGAGGGGCGCACCGACGAGGTGATCGCCGAGCTGGCCGAGCGCATGGAACAGGCCGCCGAGGCCTTGGAGTTCGAGCGCGCCGCGCGGCTGCGCGACCAGATCGCGACCTTGCGGCGCATCCAGCAGCGCCAGTACGTCGCCGGCGATCACGGCGACCTCGACATCGTCGCCGCCACCGAGGCGGGCGGCACCGTCTGCGTGCAGGTGTTTTTCATCCGCGCCGGGCGCAACCTGGGCAACAAGGCGTTCTTCCCGCAGGTGCCGGACTCCGAGGGGCTGGAGGCGGTGCTCGCGGCCTTCCTGGCGCAGTTCTACGCCGACAAGGAGATCCCGCCGGAGATCCTGGTGAGCACCGAGCCCGACGAGCGCGACTTCCTGGAGACCGCCTTCAGCGAGCAAGCAGGTCGGCGCGTCGCCATCCGCCACCGCGTGCGCGGCGACCGCGCCCGCTGGCTCGACATGGCCCGGGAGAACGCCGAGCTCGCGCTCAAGTCCCGCCTCGGCAGTCGCGCCGGCTACGGCCGTCGCCTGGAGGCGCTGCGCGACGCGCTGGACCTCGACGAGCTGCCGGCCCGCATGGAGTGCTTCGACATCAGCCACACCCGTGGCGAGCTGACAGTGGCCTCCTGCGTGGTGTTCGACGCCGAGGGACCGCGCAAGTCCGACTACCGCCGCTTCAACATCGAGGGCATCACTCCCGGCGACGACTACGCCGCCATGGAGCAGGCGCTCACTCGCCGCTACCGGCGCGTGCAACAGGGCGAGGTGCCCATGCCCGACCTGCTCTTCATCGACGGCGGCAAGGGCCAACTCGGCGCGGTGCGCAAGTCGCTGGCCGAGCTCGGCGTCACCGGCCTGCAACTGGTGGGCGTCGCCAAGGGGCCCGACCGCAAGGCCGGCGCTGAGCAGCTCTGGCTGCCGCAGCGGCCAACGGCCATCATTCTTGGCGCCGACTCACCGGCGCTGCATCTGGTGCAGCAGATCCGCGACGAGGCGCACCGCTTCGCCATCACCGGCCACCGCCAGCGCCGCGACAAGGCGCGCCGCACCTCGGTGCTGGAGGGCATCCCCGGCGTTGGCCCCAAGCGCCGGCAGAGCCTGCTGAAGGCCTTCGGCGGCCTGCGCGGCCTCACCCGTGCCGCTCCCGACGACATTGCGCGGGTGGATGGCATCAGCGCGGAGCTCGCGCAGCGGATTCATGATGCGGTGCGGTCGGAGAGTACGTAGTACGTAGTACGGAGTGCGCGGGGCAACGAGACCGTGAAAGTATTGCTCGCAACTCCGAAAACGAGCGGATCGTAGGTCGGGTTGGCGATAGCGCAACACGACAATCAACGGCTTACCGACGCCCAGCGTCGGGCTACGCTGCGCTAACCCGACCTCCCATAACCGCTGCTCCGGGCGCGCCGGCGTGGGAGCGCCACTGCCTTTTGTGGCGCGACGACGGCTGAGAGGTTGCCTGCCGCTTGGCGGTTGCTCGGGGCGTGGTGTGCTGCTCTGCCGCCGGTCGCGGCACCGAGAGTGCCGCTCCCACAAGGGCTGCTACACTGAGTGCTTTTGCAGTCTCAACGCGCCACGCACTGCATATTCAACAGATTTCCCTCGTCGCGAAGCTCCAGCTTCGCGACGCCAGTGCGGAAGCTCCGCTTCCGGTGTCGACAGGTTCCTGCGGGGCCGGAGCTGAGCCGTTACGACCCGCCACCACGCACTGCGCACTCCGCACTCTGCACCTCCCCGGTACAATGTCATGGCCCGCCGCCCGCATCGCCGGCAGTATGCCGTACACAACTCCGCCGGAGAAACCTCGCCTTGATTTGGAACATCCCGAACGCCCTGACCCTGCTGCGCATCGCGCTGATCCCGGTGTTCGTGGTGATCTTCTACCTGCCGGTGCCTTGGGCGCGGCCGGTGTGCGCGCTGGTGTTCACGCTCGCCGGGATCACGGACTGGCTCGACGGCTGGTTGGCGCGGCGCTGGGGGCAGACCTCGCCGCTTGGGGCCTTCCTAGACCCGGTGGCGGACAAGCTGATGGTAGCGGTCGCGCTGGTGCTGTTGGTGCAGGGCGATCCGCGCGTGTTGCTGGCGCTGCCGGCGGCAGTGATCATCGGCCGCGAGATCACGGTCTCCGCGCTGCGGGAGTGGATGGCGGAGATCGGCGCCCGCGCCAAGGTAGCTGTCAGCATGGCGGGCAAGCTCAAGACCACGGCGCAGATGATCGCCATCGTGATGTTGATCATCGGCGGCCCTGTGCTCGGCCTTCCCGTCGTCGATCTCGGCCTGGTGTTGCTCTATCTGGCGGCTCTGCTGACGCTCTGGTCAATGGTGCTCTACCTGCGGGCGGCTTGGCCCAGCCTCACGGGCAGCGTGCCAGCCCCTCGCGAAGGGCAGGGGGACGTGCAAGGCAGCAGGCCTGAGGAACGCTGAGCCGTCCCGTGCGTGCGGGGCGCGTGCGCTCGGCAGGTCACCGTAAGCAAACCGCAACAACAGTTGACAGGCAGACGATTCGCGCTACAATAGCGCGCTCTGAGGCGGGAATAGCTCAGTTGGTAGAGCACAACCTTGCCAAGGTTGGGGTCGCGAGTTCGAGTCTCGTTTCCCGCTCCAAGTCCTCGAAACGGCGGCCCTCGGGCCGCCGTTTTTCTTTGTGTGTCCGTTTCACGCGCACCGGCACCTCGCTCCACGACTCGACCATCGGCGGCCGGTCCAGCTCGTTTCGCCTAGCCGGTTCCGTCCAGCCGACCCAGCCCGGCGATCCCTGCGCGCGCAGGAGCTAGCCGAAACGCCCCCTGCCGACCGCCCCTGGGAGTGTCGCCCTCCAGGGCGACACTCCAGGGCGACACTGATCGGGATTGTGGTCGGCACTGCGAACGGTC
Organism: Thiohalocapsa sp.; assembly: GCF_022340605.1. Lineage (GTDB taxonomy): Bacteria > Pseudomonadota > Gammaproteobacteria > Chromatiales > Chromatiaceae > Thiohalocapsa. The sequence goes on along the minus strand of NZ_JAJDNQ010000027.1, from coordinate 102,045 downwards.
TCGGCATTTCCGCGCCAGTGCACTCGCGACGCGACGGCGCGGCAAATGGGCGATTGCTCGGAGTCTCTTTGAGGGGCTCCCCGATTAATTCCTTTGCGCGAGACTTACCTGGTGATACGCCTGCCGTCCATAGGCGTACCCGGCGTCCTGCGCCACCCTTAAGGGCACACGGAGGTATGAAGGACTCGACGAACCGGCGGTGCATGACGCAAGACGGACAAGCCGACGACTGATGAGCTTTGCAATGGACGTGAACGACCATGTGACGGCGGTGGCGGTGCGTCCGGCAATTGCCGGGGCGCTCGGCATGAATCTCAGGCCGGTGGATCGTCCGCGAGGTCAGCGCGATGGGAGCGCGCCGGCTCTGTCGGGGGGACAGAGACGGCGCGCCCGCAGCGCATCGCCGCTTCGGCGTCGCGATAGTGGTCGGATGTCGGGGGGCAAGCTCGATCGCAAGCTCGTGCTGCGCATCGTGCAAGCGGTGACATTGGCCGTCTCGGCAAGGCATCGCTCAAGCGATGTGCGGCAATTGATGACTCTGTAACGCCGCTAGGGAAATCTGCGAAGCAAAATAAATGGTGTCAGGCCAGCGGGAGGGGCCAATTGCCCGATGGCGTGCCTGCCATCGGGCTCTTCGTTGTGCTAAAACAACACTGATTATTCGGCCATGCATCAATCAGAAGTCGTCGCGCGCAGGCCTGTCTACCCGGCAAATGCAACGGAGGTAACCATGGACTTCGAGAGTAAGACTGCATTCTGGATCGCATCGATCGAGCGGAGCGATCTCGGGTATACCTACGTGCGGCTTTTCGTTGGTGCCCCGCGGGCGGTTCGGCATCAACTCATTAACCGCTTCGGGAAGGGCACGGTGTTCCTGGCGCCTGTTCAGGGCAAGCCGCTCGCGGCTTGAGCCGATCAAGCTCGCCGCCGCAGCCGCCAGCACTGGTGGATGTGCGGATTGCGCGCGAAGTCCCGGGGGATGGTGGCCAAACTGATATCGCTGATCTCCAGCGCGCCGGCCGGGTCCAACGCTTCGGCGTCCAGCCGGAAGCGCCGCCGGTTGGTGGAGAAGATCAACTCGCCGTCGGGCGCGAGCAGGTCGAGTGCACCCTGGATCAGCGCGACGTGATCGCGCTGCACATCGAAAGTGCCGCGCATGCGCTTGGAACTGGAGAAGGTGGGCGGGTCCAGGAAGATGAGCCCGAAGCGCCCGCGGTAGGCGCGGGCGTTGGCGAGCCAGTCCAGGCAGTCCGCCTGGATGAGTTGGTGATCGCGCCCGCTTGCGCCGTTGAGCGCGAGGTTGCGCTGCGCCCAGTCGAGATAGGTGCGCGACATGTCCACGCTGGTGGTGGAGCGTGCGCCGCCGGCAGCAGCGTGCACGCTGGCGCTGCCGGTGTAGCAGAAGAGGTTCAGCACGTGCCTGCCGTGAGCCAGCTCGCGCACCAGCCGGCGCGTGTCGCGGTGGTCCAGGAACAGCCCAGTGTCCAGGTAATCCTCGAAGTTCACCAGCAGCCTGAGACCGTCCTCGGCCACGGCGTGGAAGCGCCCGGTCTGGCCCAGCCGCTCGTACTGCGCCGCCCCACGCTGGCGCTGGCGCACCTTGAAGAACATGTCCTGCTCCGGCACCGCCAGTACCTCGCCGATGACGCCGATGGCCTCGCGCAGGCGCCGGCGCGCGGCCTTCGGGTCCACGTCGGCCGGTGCGGCATACTCCTGCGCGTGCACGAAGCGCCGCTCCGGCGTTTGCGAGTCCGCTGAGCCGTAGACGTCCACCGCTAGCGCATATTCCGGCAGGTCCGCGTCATAGAGCCGGTAGCAGGTGATGCCCTCGGCGCGCAGCCACTTGGCGAGCGCCTTCTGGTTCTTGCGCAGGCGGTTGGCGAGCATCTCGGCGCCGGGGCCTCGCTCCGCAGGCGGCAGCGGACGCGGGCGGTCCGAGACGTGCGCCTCCGGGGAAATCTCGAAGTGCAGCAGCCGGCACTCGATGGGGCCGTTGTAGAGGGTGTGGAAGCGCTTGGCACGCAGGCCCATGACCTTGCCCAGCTCCGGATTGCCGGTGAGCACGGCGGCCCGCCAGCCGTCGAAGCGCCCGCGCAGCACCGCGCCCAGGGTGGCGTAGAGCGCGGGGAGCTCGGATGTATCGCCCTCGTTCGCGCCAAGCCGCTCGCCGTAGGGCGGATTGGTGACCACGAGGCCGTGGGTCTCGCCGGCCACGGGGGTGCAGTCGGCCAGCTCGCGGCGCTCGAAGTGCACGTGGCCGGCGAGGCCGGCGTGCTTCGCATTGGCTTGGGCCGCATGCGCCACGCGCGGGTCATGGTCAGAGCCGCGGATGTGGAGCCCTCGCTTGGCCAGGCGTGCAAGGCCGGCGGCGCGGCGGTCCCGGGCCTCGGCCAGCAGCGCGTCCCAGGCCGGCGCGTCGTGGCCGAGCCAGCCGGTGCAGCCCCAGTGCACGTCGAGCTCGGTGCGCAGCAGGCCGGGGGCGATGTCGGCCGCCATCAGTGCGGCCTCGATGGGCAGGCTGCCGCCGCCGCACATGGGGTCCAGCAGGGCGCCGCCGGCGGCCGCGATCTCCGACCAGCCGGCGCGCAGCAGGACGGCCGCGGCCAGGTTTTCCTTCAGCGGTGCCGCGACCTCCTGCACGCGCCAGCCGCGGCGGTGCAGCGGGTCGCCGGAGAGGTCCAGCGACAGGGTCGCGTGGTCGCGGAAGAGCTGGCAACGCAGGCCCAAGTCCGGCCGGCGGGTGTCCACATCGGGCCGCTCCAGGCCGAGCTCGCGGAACTGATCCACGATGGCGTCCTTGACCTTGAGGGCGCCGTAATGGCCATGGCCGATGCCGGAGCGCACCGCGTCCAGGTGCACCGCCAGCGTGCGGCCGGGCGCCAGGTGCGCGGCCCAGTCGATGTCCCGCACGCAGGCATACAGCGTATCGGCGTCCGGAGCGTCGAACTCCGCCAGGGGCAGCAGCACGCGGCTCGCCACCCGCGACCAGATCAGCGCCCGGTAGGCGTCCGCCAGGCTGCCCGAGAAGCGCACGCCGGCGCGGGTCTCCTTGGCATCCGCCAGGCCGAGTCCGCGCAACTCCTCGGCCAGCAGGGTCTCCAGGTTGCGGGCGGCGCTGGCGAAGAAGGCGTAGGTTGCCGATGCCGCCGCGGTCACGCCTTGACCGCCTTCACCGTGTTGGGCAGTTGCAAGAGCGTGACCTCCGCGAAGGTTTCCAGCGCCGCGCGGCGCGGGAAGCTGCGGCGGAACACCAGCGAGATGCGCCGCTTGGCGTCCGGCAGCTCCAACGGGCGCGCGATGATGCCGCTGTCCGTCATCCAGCCGCCGCGGATGGCCAGCGCCGGCACCAGGGTGCAGCCGAAGCCGGCACCGACGAGCTGCAACAGCGTCTCCAGACTCGCCGCGCGCAGGTCCGCCATTTCGCCGGTGCGCGGGCGATCTGCCAGCTTGCAGACCTCCATCACCTGGTGACTCAGGCAGTGGCCCTCGGAGAGCAGCAGCAGGTCGATGGACTCGAGATCTTCCTGCGTGATGTCGTCCTTGTCGTAGAGCGGATGGTTGCGCGGGTGCGCCAGCCAGAACGGCTCGTCGAACAGCGGGATGCTGGTGAGGTCCGGGTTCGAGATGGGCGTCGCCAGCAGCGCCGCATCCAGCTCGTGCTGGTCCAGCCGGCGCAGCAGCGAGTCCGTCGTCTCCTCGAACAGCACCAGCTTCAACTGCGGACAACGGCGCTTCAGCGGCACCAGTACCAGGGGCATCAGGTACGGGCTCAGCGTCGGGATGGCGCCGACGCGCAGCGGGCCGGCCAGCGGGTCCTGGTGCGCGCGTGCCACTTGCTCGATGGCGTCTGCCTGCTCCATCAACAGTCGCGCATGACTCAGGATCTTCTCGCCGATGGGCGTCACCTCCACCGAGCGGTTGGTGCGCTCGAAGATCACCACCCCGAGCTGGTCCTCCAGCTTCTTGATCTGCCCCGACAACGTCGGCTGGCTCACGAAGCACCGCTCCGCCGCCTTGCCGAAGTGCCGCGTCTCCGCCACGGCGAGGATGTACTTAATGTCCCGGAGGTTCATGGAGTGAGGTCAGCGCGCTCCCGCTCTTGGCCCAAGACCACAAGGATCATAAACCATTCCCGCCAGCGCCTCCCGGGGCCGCCGAGTTCCACTCGGCACCCCGGGGCCGCCGAGTGCAACTCGGCGCGTTTCGCGTGCACGTGCGCTTGATGCTGACCCGAGCAGCGCGCGCGCCGCGGCAGGCCGCCTGGCGGCGGCCGGGCCGAGTGCAACTCGGCGCCCCCAGAGAACCGGGCCAGTATTCGCGCTAGCCGCCATCCAAAGCGCGCCAGCGGGTGGCGCCCACCCAGGAGGCCCGACAAGCCAGCGCCAACGACGCGTGTCATGTCGGGCTTCGTTCCGCAGCCCGACCGACGGAGTTCGGACGGAGTCTCGTTCGCTCTGTGGAGCGCGGGAGCCTGGCCGCGTGCGCCCGCGCCCACATTTCGCTGCCTTTTTGCGCTGGGGAGAGGGCGCCAGGCTGTTGTCGAAGCGCTGCAATCCGTACAATCCCGGCCTGTTTGGGATACGCGAAGCTGTTCGGCGTTTCCCTCGGAGCGTGAGCCTGGCGGCGCCGGAGTGCGGCCGATTGGCCGCGACCGCCATCCCGACCGGAGCTGAGCCACCATGTCCACATCCTCACAGGCGCTGAAGCAGTCGCTGCTCGGACTGGCTATCCTCATCGGCGGCGGGGTGTTCGTCGCAATGGGCTATGCGATGTGGATGATGATGGGCTATATGGCGGGCATGCGTGACTACATGGCGAGCATGAATGAATCCATGACCGCCATGACCGCCATGTCCGGCGACATGAAGCAGATGCGGATCGCCATGGTCAACATGGGCGGCACGCCGGAGCAGATCGTGGCAGGCGAGGCCGATCCGGCGGTGGAGCACAGAGGCGGCGGACCGGATTCCGGCGCCGGCAAGCTCAAGGCGACGCCCCACGAGATGGCCGCCGTCGACGCCACGTGCGAGGCGTTCCTGCAGTCGGTTGCCGCCGACGGTGGGCCGCCGCAGTTCAAGGTCGACGACGCAAGACCCTCGGTCATTGCCAACGAGAGCTACATGGCCTCGATGCGACGCGACATGCGCGAGATGGATGCGCACATGTTCTGCATGTACCTGTCCATGAGCGCCGACATGGCCGAAATGCGAAAGTCAATGAGCATCATGACGCCCTCGGTCGCCAGCATGGGGCCGACGATGAACTACATGGGCTACGACATGAACCGGGGCGTCAGTTCGTTCTCAAATCCAATGAACTACATGTTCAACGCGTTTCGGTGAGAGGCGATCAATCCGTCATGCAGCGATATTCGCCGAAGACCTCTTCCTCGCGCCCGATGGTCAGATAGCCGGTCTGCCACAGCAGCGCCTCGGTGCTGATTTGGCCGACGTCGAAGGCGGAGAGCAGGGCGCTGTCGGCCTGCAATTGGCCGAGCTGTGGCAGCCAGGTTTCGCGCTCGGTGAGGACGTCGATCAGGAAAGTCGGCGTCGCCGTCTCGAACCACCAGGGGCGGAATTTGCGCTCTTTCAGCAGCAGTAGCACCCCGAAGGGGTTGTAGACCGCCTCGCCGGTCCAGTTGTAGCCGTTGTACCAGGTGCGGATCTGGTCACGGTCGAGCCCCGTCAGCTCCGGTGCGAATGTGTTATCGAGGTCGGCCTCGGTATAGCCGCAGAGGGCCGAATACTCCGCCGAGACGGTGATGTCGCGCAGGTTGTTCAGCCCCGAGAACAGGCTCACCTTGCTGAACTTCGACACCCCGGTCAGGTAGGCGAAGCGGACGTGGGCATCGTTGTCCTTGATGACGGAGTAGAGGTTGCGCAGCCCGTCGCGGTTCGCGCGGGCGATGTCCGGGCGGGTCAGGTTGTCGAGGATGGGCTTGTCGTACTCGTCCACCAGCACGACGACGCGCTCGCCGTGCGCGGCATGGGCGCTGGCGATCAACTCGGCGAAGCAGCCCACCGGGTCGTCCGGGTCGCGGCAGGAGAGCCTCAGGCGCTCGGCGTTGTTGCGCAGCAACGCGAGGATGCGCCGGTCCAGCTCGGCTCGGCTCTGCAGGACGCCGCCGCCGAAGCTGAGCCGGATCACCGGAAAGCGCCGGCTCCAGTCCCAGCGGCCGTGAGCCTCCAGGCCCCGGAACAGCTCCTCGCTGCCGCTGAACAGCTCGGCCAGCGTATCGAGAAACAGCGACTTGCCGAAGCGCCGTGGGCGCGACAGGAAGTAGTACTTGCCCTCTTCGGTCAGGCGCAGCGCGAAGCCGGTCTTGTCGACGTAATAGCAGTTCTCCTCGCGGATCTCGCGGAAGGTCTGGATGCCGATGGGCAGGCGCTTGCGGGGCATGGCGGCGGGTCGGCGTGCGGCGGCGAGGCCCGCAGTGTAGCGCGCCCGCCGGACCGTGGCGCGGGCGTCCCCTCGGCGATGCCCCACCAGCCGATGTGCCGGGCGACTGTGTCAGCGTCACTCCGGCAACACCGCCCCATCGAACACCCACCGCAACAACGCATGCTGCACAGCGTGCCCGCGCCACGCCTGGAGGGTCTGGCCGGGTAGGGCGTTGACCAGCACGACGACGACCCAGCGCTGGCCGTCGGGGTCGAGGACGTAGCCGGCGATGGAGCTCGCGTCGCGGACGGTGCCGGTCTTCATGTGGGCGCGGCCTGCGATGGGCTCGTTGCGCATGCGCTTGGCCAGGGTGCCGTCGACGCCCATGATGGAGAGCGAAGCCATCAGCTCCGGCATCCAGGGCTGGTGATAGGCCCAGGTGAGCAGCTCGCCCATGCTGGCAGCGGCGATGCGGGTGTCGCGGGAGAGACCGGCGCCGTTGTCGATGACCAACTCAGGGAAGCTGAAGCCGCGCTCGGCGAGCCATTGAAACATGGCGTCGCGGGACTTTTCCTTGCTGCCCGGCGCTCCGGCGTGCTGGATGCCGAGCTGCAGGAAGATCAGCCGCGCCATCAGGTTGTCGGAGTACTTGTTGACGGTGCGCAGCACTTCTTCGAGTGGCTGTGATTCGGCGATGTGAAAGACCTCGGCGTCGTCGGGCGTCGGTGCGGCGAGCATGCGACCCTCGATGGTGCCACCGAGGCCGCGCCAGATGGCATCGAAGGCGGCGGCGGCGTGTTGCTCGGGGTTGAGCACGAGGCGCGGGATGGTCTCGTCCGGGCATTCGCTGGCAAAGGTACCGTTGATGGTGAGACGGGCGAGCTCGGTGCCCCCGGTGGCCGATGGTTTGGGGGCGGGCGGCTCCTCGATGGGCACGGGCTCGGGAGGGTGTGGCTCGGCGGGGCCGATGTCACCGGCGCCGGCACTGTTGGCGCCTGCTCCGCCAGACGCGCCCGCCGCCGTCTGCGCCGGTTGTGCTGCGGATGGCGGCTGCGGCTCGCTGATGGCGACGCTGAGGCGGTGGTAGCGACCTCGGCATGGCGCCTGGACGACCTTGGCGTGGTTGACGATCTCGACGTGGCTAAGCGGCGGGTCGGTGTAGACGCCGACGCCGCCGCGCTCGCGGTCGTTGTACAGGTGCACGTAGGTGACCTGCCGATTCAGGCTGAGCGCCGCCGGCAGCGCGTTGTAGCTCTTGTGGGCGGCGCCGTCGAAGTCACCGCGCTTGGCCGTCGGCGGCACCAGCTCGCTGTTGTCGAAGACGACGTCGCCGGCGATGTGCCGGATGCCCTTCTCGCGGATGGCGCGGATCAGGGCGGCATAGGCCTCGGTGGTGAGCAGCGGGTCGCCGAAGCCTTTGATGTAGAGGTTGCCGTCAAGGGTGTCGGCGACGACGTGGCCGGTGATGAGCACCTCGGTGCGCCACTGGTAGTCGGAGCCCAGCAGGTCCAGTGCGGCGATGCCGGTGAAGAGCTTGGTGGTGGAGGCGGGGATGCGCGGGGTGTCGGGGTTGATGGCGAGTAGCGGCTGCGGGTCGTCCACGCGGCGGACGTAGGCGCTGATCTGGCTCGGCTGCAGGGCCAGCTCCGGCAGCAACGCGGCCACTTGGCGGGGGAGTTGATCGTAGGGCTTGGGCGGCGCGGTTGGCTCGGGCGATTCCGGGATGCGGTCTGCGGTAGCCGCGTCGGTCTCGGCGGGTACCGCAGTTGCGGCGGTTACCGGTGTCTGCTGGGCGGCGGCGCTTAATGACAGCAGCAGGCCGAGCCCAAGGATTGCAGGTACCAGTGCCGCACCGCGCCACGGCGTGCGGATCAGCCGTCCCTGGTCTGGCTTCTGGCCTTCCGGCCGTAACGCTGACGACAGCGTCATTGCGGCCCGGGCATGCTCGCTGGCGGACGCCGGCGGCCAGGCGCTCAGCCGGACGTGCCGCTGCCGGTGCCGCCGTCGTCGGCATCGGCGCTTTCTGAGATCGCCGGCGAGGCTGCGGCCGGGACGGTGCCGTCGCCCTGGACCGTGCCGGCATCGGTGGTGGTGGCATCGGTGCTGCTGGCGGTCGCCTCCGGGGCGGGCACATCCGGCTCATGTACCATCACCACGCCCGCCAGTGGCGGCAGCGCCATGGGAATGGAGTGGGGGCGTCCCATCCAACTGATGGGCTCGGCGTGGACGCCGCCGCGGTTGCCGACGTTGCTGCCGCCGTACATTTCCGCGTCGGAGTTCATGGCCTCGCGGTAGTAGCCGGGCAGGGGTACGCCGATGCGGTAGTTCTCGCGCGGCACCGGCGTGAAGTTGAACGCGCAGGCGACGATCTGCTTGCCGTCCTTCGACTTGCGCAGATAGCTCAGCACCGACTGACTGGAGTCGTGGCAGTCGATCCACTCGAAGCCCGAACTGTCGAAATCCACCTCGTACAAGGCCGGCCATTTGCGGTAGAGCCGGTTCAGATCCGCGACGATCTGCCGGACGCCCTGGTGCTGCGGGCGCTCCAGCAGGTACCAGTCCACCGCGGCGTCGAAGTTCCATTCCTGCCCCTGGCCGAACTCGCAGCCCTGAAACAGGAGCTTCTTGCCCGGGTAGGTGAACATGAAGGTGTAGAGCAGCCGCAGCGAGGCGAACTTCTGCCAGGCGTCGCCGGGCATCTTGTCCAGCATGGAGCGCTTGCCGTGGACGACCTCGTCGTGGCTGAACGGCAGCACGAAGTTCTCGGTGAAGGCGTAGAGCAGGCCGAAGGTCAGCAAGTCGTGGTGGTAGTGGCGGTAGATCGGGTCCTTTTCCATGTACGCCAGGGTGTCGTGCATCCAGCCCATGTTCCACTTCATGCTGAAGCCCAGGCCGCCGAGGTAAGTGGGCCGCGACACCTGCGGCCAGGCGGTGGACTCCTCCGCCACCATCAGCGAGCCCGGGTGCTGCTCGTGGGTGACGGTGTTGAGCTGGCGCAGGAAGTCCACCGCGTCCAGGTTCTCGTTGCCGCCATACTTGTTGGGAATCCACTCGCCGTCTTCGCGGGAGTAGTCCAGGTAGAGCATGGACGCCACCGCATCCACGCGCAGGCCGTCGATGTGGTACTCCGAGAGCCAGTACAGGGCGCTGGACAGCAGGAAGTTCTTCACCTCGTGCCGGCCGTAGTTGAAGATCAGCGTGCCCCAGTCCTTGTGCTCGCCCTGGCGCGGGTCGGCGTGCTCGTAGAGCGCCGTGCCGTCGAAGCGGGCGAGCGCGGTGGTGTCGCGCGGGAAGTGCGCCGGCACCCAGTCCAGCAGCACGCCGATGTTGCGCTTGTGCAGGTGATCGACGAAGGCGCGGAAGTCGTCGGGTGTGCCGAAGCGGGCGGTGGGGGCGAAGTAGCCCGTTGCCTGGTAGCCCCAGGAGGCGTCCAGCGGGTGCTCGGTGACGGGCAGGAGCTCGATGTGCGTGAAGCCCATCTCGGTGCAGTACTCCGCCAGGCGCTCGGCCAACTCGCGGTAGTTCAGGAACTCACCGTCCTCATCGCGCTGCCAGGAGCCCAGGTGCACCTCGTAAATGGACATCGGGCTGTGCTGCCAGTCCCGCTCGGCGCGGCGGCCGAGCCAGCCGTCGTCGCTCCAGGCGTAGCGGCTGGGGGCGGTGAGGATGCTGGCGTTGTCCGGGCGCTTCTGGAAGGCGTTGGCGTAGGGGTCGATCTTGACGTGGAGGTTGCCGCCGCCGTCGCGCAGCTCGAACTTGTACAGAGCGCCCGGCGTAAGGTCCGGGATGAACAGCTCCCAGACGCCGGAACCGCCGCGTACCCGCATCGGGTGCACGCGCCCGTCCCAGTTGTTGAATTCGCCGATGACGCTCGCCCGCTGCGCTCCCGGCGCCCAGACCGCGAACTGAAAACCCTGGATGCCGTCCACGGTGCGCTGGTGGGCGCCGAGGAAGCGGTAGGCGTGCCAGTGCCGGCCCTCGCCGAACAGGTGCAGGTCGAAATCGCCGAGCTGCGGGCCGAAGGTGTACGGGTCGCACCGGCTGCTGACGCGGCCCTGGCGGTCGTACCAGGTGATGCGGTAGTGCTCCTGGCCGCGCAGCTGCTCGGCCGGGCCCTCCCAGATGAACAGGTCCGTGCCCGGAATGCGCTCCAGGTCGATGCCGGCCTCGTTGATGCGGGCGCGCTCGGCCTGGGGCAGAAAGGCCCGCACAGTAGCCGTGTCGGCGGTGAGGTCATGCCGGCCAAGCACCTCGAAGGCGTCGTGGTGGCGCGCCTCGACGATGCGCAGCAGTGGCTCGGGCAGCGAGGAGGGCGGGATCGGACCGATGGGCATGGGGGTTCCGTTGGCGTATCGTTCAGCAGGATTCGGGGCCGGACTCAGCGCGGGTCTCGCGACGCTGACGTATGAACCCGCGATGTTACCATGCGCCCCGCGCGCGCCGCCCCCGGGCGGCCCATTTGGAAGCCGCAGCGAATGCAGCGCGGACAGCCGCTGCCGCGCGGCTGTCTTGGGCAGGGTGCCGGGTCCGGCCGCGTCTCGTCGCGGCGCGGACGCCGCTCCCACAGTTCCTGTGGCGCGCGGGACGCCATGTCCAGCCGGGGACCGACGAGTGGCGTCGGTTCAGGGAGCTCCGGGCGGCCGGGCGCCTGCGCCGCACCGGGAGGCAGCGCGGACGTCGGTGCTTTCCCCCAAACCACCTGATCAAGAGGTGACCCATGCCGGATGCCGGACCGCGTTTCGTCAGCCGCCTGACCCGTAACACGCTGGCACTGATCCTCGCCGGGGGGCGTGGCTCGCGGCTCAAGGATCTGACCCGCTGGCGGGCCAAGCCGGCGGTGCCGTTCGGGGGCAAATTCCGCATCGTGGACTTCCCGCTGTCCAACTGCATCAATTCGGGCATCCGTCGCATCGGCGTGCTGACGCAGTACAAGGCGCATTCGCTGATCCGCCACATCCAGAAGGGCTGGGGCTTCCTGCGCGGCGAGTTCGGCGAGTTCGTCGAGCTGTGGCCGGCGCAGCAGCGCATCGCCGAGACCGCCTGGTATTCCGGCACGGCGGACGCCGTGTTTCAGAACCTGGACATCATCCGCAACCACGATCCGGAATACGTCCTGATCCTGGCCGGTGACCACGTCTACAAGATGGACTACGGCACCATGATCGCGCACCACGTGGAGAGCGGTGCGGACATGACCGTCGGCTGCCTCGAGGTGCCGGTGGAGCAGGCGCGCGCGTTCGGCGTCATGGATGTGGACGCCGAGGGTCGCGTGCGCGGCTTCCTCGAGAAGCCCGCCGAGCCGCCGTCGACGCCGGGACAGCCGGGGATGGCGCTGGCATCCATGGGGATCTACGTCTTCAACCGGGATTTTCTCTACGAGCAGCTCATCCGCGACGCCGATCAGCCCGGCTCCAGCCATGACTTCGGCAAGGACCTGATCCCCTACGTCATCGGCCGCTACCAGGTGATGGCCTATCCTTTCCGCGATCCCAAGTCCGGCGAGCAGGCCTACTGGCGTGACGTCGGCACCGTGGACGCCTTCTGGGAGGCCAACCTGGAGCTCATCGGCGTGACGCCACCGCTCAGTCTCTACGACGAGCACTGGCCCATCTGGACCTATCAGGAGCAACTGCCACCGGCCAAGTTCGTCTTCGACAGCGACGAGCGCCGCGGCATGGCGGTGGACTCCATGGTCTCCGGCGGCTGCATCATCTCGGGCTCCACGGTGCGGCACTCCCTGCTGTTCTCCAGCGTGCGGGTCAACTCCTACTCCTACGTGCAGGACACCGTGGTGCTGCCCAACGTGGACATCGGCCGCAACTGCCGCATCAAGCGCGCCGTCATCGACCGCTGGTGCAACATCGCCCCGGACACCGTCATCGGCTACGACCGCAAGGCCGACGAGACGGCCGGCTTCTATGTCACGGACAACGGCGTCACGCTGGTGACGGCGGACATGCTGGGGCAGCAGATCAATCGCGTCCGCTAGCCAAGCGGCCGGCGAGCTGGCACCTCGTTCGCGGGTGGCGTTGCGTGCTTTGGGCGCTCGACGCCACGCATTCAGCCGTCCACCTGTCTTCAGCGGCTGCTTGGCCTCGGCATGCCAGCCGTTCGCGACGTTGCGTCGAAGGGCACAACTGGAAGCGAAATCTAGTTTACCGAAATCAACAGCTATCAACAGTACTGCTGGAAGAGGAGAGCACCGATGAGGCAGCAAGCGATTAACCTACTGGCAACCTGTGCAATCGTTGGCGTAATGAATGCTCCGGTGGATGCGTGCACTGGAATACGTCTTATATCCGCGGACGGGGGCGCTGTTGTCGGCCGGACGATGGAGTTTGGTTTTGACGTCAAGTCGGATGTCGTGGTGGTTCCGGCTGGCACCGAGTTGACGAGCTCGCTTCCCGACAAGTCTCAGGGCATGCGCTACAAATCTAAATACGGAATTGTCGGCGCCAATTTACTCGGCATGCCCGTGGTTGTGGACGGGGTCAATGAAAAGGGTCTTTACTAAGCCGCTCGGTAGTAGTGTCACATCGCATTTAAAGTAACCGCCTGTCTTGTCAAGCATCCGGTTTTGAGCGATCCTGACATTACTAACGCTACGATCAGTATGTCGGTGGGTTCTACTTTCCTGCATATGCAAGTTACTCCGACCCCGATCCAAAGAGTGCCTCCCGAACCCTTGCGCCTGAAGATTACGGGACCTGGCTGCTCGCCAACTTTGGGAGCGTCGAAGAGGTCAAGGCCAATTTCGGCAAGGTCGTCCTGGTGCCGAATCCCATCAAGGAAATCGGCGGCGAGAGCTTTCCCGGCCACTTTGTTGTCCATGACAGCACTGGGGCCTCGGTGGTAATCGAGCCCGTCGACAAGACCCTCAAGATCTACGACAACCCCCTTGGCGTCATGGCAAACTCTCCGACCTTCGACTGGCATGTCACCAATCTCCGGAACTACGTCAATTTGACAACGACCAATGTGCCTCCGATCGAAATGAGCGGGATCAAGTTGTCACAGTTCGGCCAAGGCAGTGGTATGCGCGGCATTCCTGGCGACTTCACGCCGCCGTCGCGGTTCGTGCGTGCGGTGGCGTTCTCCCAGTCCGCCGAGAAACTTGCCACAGCAGAGGAGACTGTGCCGCAGGTCTTTCACATTATGAACGCATTTGATATTCCTGTAGGAGCCGCTCGGGAAAAGCATGGCGACGAAGTCCATTATGACTACACGGTCTGGACGAGTGCCTCGGACCTGAAGAATATGCGCTGGGCGTACAAGACCTACAGCGACCAATCCATTCGCAGTGTCGATGTCCGAAAGGCGCTAAACGCGGCCGGGGACAGGATTAGAATCATCGAGATGGATTCGTTGCAGCCCATCGAGGATGTCTCCACGAAATTCAAATGATCAGGAGTGCTCACTCTGGGAAAGAAAGGCTAGGTGACGATTCCGCGTGCCGTTCTACGGTCGGTCCGCCTGACCGGTGATGCTCCGCTGCTGGTGGACACAACTCCCGAGGGGCGATCCTGCTGAAGCCGGCAGCGGCTTTCCCGGTCGAGATCTATTCCGAGTAGCGTGTCCGGGAGTTTCAGCGCGAGAACACGGTCTCCGAGGAACTCCAGGCCCAAGTCCGTGCCTCGTCACTGGAGATCGCACCCACTTTGGTCACCTGTACGGCAAGACCATCGGTAGTCTGCGGGTGCTGACGTTGACAGAAACCTTGGCGCGCTTGCTCGAAGGCCGGTATCTCCGATCCGGGCTTACCATGTCCCCCGGGAAATGGGAAACTCCGCGTGCATTCAGTGGACTGTCTCCCAAATCAGCGGTCATCTGCGCGCCTCTCAACTCTCCCTTGGGGCAGCCACCGGCCACTTCCGGCCCTTGACCGGCCGAGAAAGGATCGCCAAGAGTCGGCGACGAGTAGACACAAGCCATCCTCGCCCTACTTCAACCCGCATGTTTACATCGACGAGAAGAAGAATCGAGCGCGCCGCAGAGTTCCTTCGCAAATACCCGAAGTTCCCCCGCGGCTCGGCCGGCGACGTGTTGTCGCTCGCCGGCACAGATCGGTGGGCCATCACCTGGGGTCTGATCAAGTACGCTGTCAGATTCTCTGGCGTCACGACCAGGCGATCGGTTCTTAGAACAGCTGAAGACCTGGTGCGAGCCACTGACGCATTGAGGCATTATTTCTTGCTCTCGCCTGAGGAGCATCAGATCTTAAATGATCACCTCACCGCGTACGCCATCAGAAAAGCTGCTCAGGTTGGCATAGGCGTTGATGATCCAATCACTTCGGAATTCTTTACGACCATCGTTCGGGAAACTCTTCGCGCGGCCGACAACGCAACAAAAGCTCGCGTCAATGAGAGCTACGACTCGTTACTTGAAGAGATCAAACGTTCGAGAATCACGTTCAAGTGCAAGTTTCCTCGGTCTCAGAGCTCGGCTGCCCGAACTGAGCTGATTAACAGAGGCATTCTCGATTCCGCGGGTCGGCTCGTTATGACCGAAATCAACCGTGCGCTAGACCGTATGGAGTCCGAGAACGAGCAGATAAATTTTGTGCGGAACCTCTTGCAACACGTTCCTGGTGACCCGAGCGACTGCCACGGTTTAGTGGACCTCCGCAGCCGGTTCCGCGTCATGGCACAGGCATTTCCACATTTCTTGGATGACTTCAATGCGCCGGATGTATTGAACGCCAACCTTACGGAGATACTCGAGAATCCGCAGAATACCACCCAAGGCTATCTACAACTTCTGGAAGACGCAGACGACCTCGGAACCTGGCGGTTTTCTTTGATTCGGGCAAGCCTCCCGCTAATAGAGTGGCTAGACTGTCGGGATGCGAACGAGAATTTGCAAAGTTTCTTTGACGAATTCGAAACTTTCTTAGGCCCGGCTCCCCGTGAGTTCATCGACTGGGGGCCCGAGAGGCATCGGCGTCGGTTTAAGGACACTTTGCAGCGGATGATACTTGAGCATCAGCAGCCATTGACGTTCGTCAGAGAGCTAAATAGAGCAAGCAATCCGGAGCCTTTTCGCTATTTGTTCGACTCAGACGACGAAATGGAGCAGTTCGTAAGTAAGGCATACGGCGCCTCCCGCTTTCGGAACGGCCCATTAGGCCAAATTTTCGAGATTAGACACAGCAACGACAGCGCTTCCCGCATCGCACTGACAGCTCTGCAAGAGCGCAGTTACGCGTTGAGCTTTTGGGAAATGGCGCCTCATGAACTGCGCTGTTTACAGGCGGGAATCATCGACTTGATCGTGAGAAGCGAGCTTTCCGAAAGTGAGAGAGCTGGCTTTGGTCATTTGGTTCTTAATGCAGATATCTTGTGGCAGCAGTGCCGTACAAGAATTTGGCTGTGTCAAATATTGACCCAGACCCAGAGAAAAGATCTAGCGTATTTAGGGGCTTACTACAGCGTCGTTTTCGGGAGTATCGGGCGCAAAGGACGCAGTACGCGCAAGCGGAAGTAGCAGCCTTGTGCGCGGGCGCGCTCTAAGGCGTTCGCTAATGGTGTAGCCGTTTGCCACTGCGATGGCGAACTTGGGCGATCATCTAGGAAGACCTAGAGCGTGGTGAGGTCCTGTTCACGCCCTATGCTTGGAAGGCAATGAACGCTATGCCAAGGTGCAGATTGGCCTTTTCGGTCGGCTGAAATTTTGTGTGCATTTTCGGATGCTAAGCGTTTCCAGTCCGCGCCTGCTGGACACCCACAGGCTCGAGGAGAATTCCGATGTTTCCGCAAGCGTCGCGGACCGCTCGCCTAACGGTGGTTTCGAGACGCATTGGCCAAGGCGGTGCGCGCTTCGCGCAGTTGTCCATGCGCGATGTTGATGTCAGCTAAGGGTCGCAAGCGGACACGCGACGGGCGACTTCGCACTGTCCGATATGTTGCGACCGGTCGCAGGCTCTAGACCCGAGTCGCTAGACTGCATGCTCCTGCGGGCGCTGCGGTCGGCGCCGAACCTGCTTGGAACTCCCGCGCCGCAATCCGGTACCATCCTCGCTTCTCCTGCTCCGGATCGCTTGCACGTTCCCTGATGTCCTCCGACGCGATGTCCTCCCCTGACGTCCTCGACCGGCGCCGCGCCGGTTTGCTGCTGCACCTGACCTCGCTGCCCGGCGCCGGCGCCAATGGCGACCTCGGCTGGGAGGCGCACAACTTCGTCAACTTCGCCGCTGATTGCGGCTTCACGCTGTGGCAGATGCTGCCGGTGGGGCCGCCGCAGGAGAGCGGCTCGCCGTATCAGACCAGCTCGGTGCATGCCGGCTGGGCGCAGCTCATCGGGCTGGAGCCGCTGGCGCAGGCCGGCTGGCTGGAGGCGGCGCCCCCGGCACCCTTCAGCGCGGCCGCCAGGACCCGCGCGCTGCGCCAGGCGCACGTCGGCTTCCAGCAGCACGCCGACGACGCCGCGCGCCGGGAGTTGGACGAGTTCCACGCGCGTCACGCCTACTGGCTGGACGACTACGCGCTGTTCCAGGCCATCCACGACGAGCGCCATGCGCCCTGGTGGGAGTGGCCCAAGGGGCTGCGCTCGCGCGATTCCCGTGCGCTCGGGCAGGCACGAAAGCGCCTGGCGGAGCCGGTGAGCTACCTGGTCTGGGAACAGTTCGTGTTTTTCCGCCAGTGGCAGGCGCTGCACGATCACTGCGCCGAGCGCGGGGTGCTGCTGTTCGGCGACATGCCCATCTTTGTCGCCCATGACAGCGCCGAGGTCTGGGCCCGGCCGCAGGACTTCGACCTCACCGAGGACGGCCACACCCGCAACGTCGCAGGCGTGCCGCCGGACTACTTCTCCGCCACCGGCCAGCGCTGGGGCAACCCGCTGTACCTATGGGACCGGCTGGCCAAGAGCGATTACAAGTTCTGGCTCGACCGTATGCGCACGCAGCTGGCGCTGTTCGACATCGTGCGCATCGATCACTTCCGTGGCTTCGAGGCGTTCTGGGAGATCCCCGCCGATCAGGAGACTGCCATCCATGGCCGCTGGGTGCCCGCCGGCGGTGACGCGCTGTTTGCCCGGCTGGAGCGGGAGTTCGGCCGGCTGCCGCTGGTGGCGGAAGACCTCGGCATCATCACGGACGCGGTGACGGCGTTGCGCAAGAAATACCGCATGCCTGGCATGAAGATCCTTCAGTTCGCCTTCGGCAGCGGCGCGGACAACCCCTATCTGCCGTTCCGGCACAGCCGCGATGCCGTGGTCTACACCGGCACGCACGACAACGACACCACCCTCGGCTGGCACCAGTCCTTGCCGGAGGCTGAGCGCGCCGAGGTGGACGACTACCTGGGCCAGCCGGGCGAGCCCATGCCTTGGCCGCTGATCCGCACGGCGCTCGGCTCACGCGCCAACCTGGCGATCCTGCCGATGCAGGACGCGCTGAGCCTGGACGGCGAGCACCGCATGAACACCCCCGGCACGGCGGAGGGCAACTGGACCTGGCGCTTTAGCTGGGAACAGGTCACGCCAGAGCTGCCGGCCCGGCTCGAGCACCTGGTGCAGTTGTACGGGCGCGCGCCGGAGAATTGAGCGTGCAGGGCCGGGCGGGGTTCGCGGGCGCTGTTCCTTGCCGCCATTGGGCGCAGTCGGAGGATGTCGCCGCGATCATCCCCCCTGCTCATCCAACCTCCTACTGAGCCGTCCACCTTTGCGATGCCCAAAGGGGCAGGATCGGCGCATGTCCCTGCGCTCATCCGCGCTGCTTGCGGCCGGCGGCGACGGGCGCATGACGGCGACGTCATGGGGCCGACGCCGAGGATGCGAAAGGATGTGCGCGGCAGATCGCCACACGATTGTCATGTTTTTCCGGTAGGCTGGTCCGATTGACCTCACACGCGAGACGCACGGCCCATGGCAGTAAAGGCGAAGGCCACACTGGCGGACAAATTCGATCAAAAGGTCTTCGACGCCATCTACTCCCGCGCCCTGGTCTACAACACCTGTTGGGAAGATCCGGCGGTGGACCGCCAAGTGCTGAATATCGGCGCCGACGACCGCCTGCTGGTCATCACCAGTGCCGGCTGCAACGTACTGGACTACGTGCTGCTGGGGCCGGAGCAAGTTCACGCCGTAGACGCCAACCCGCGGCAGAACGCGCTGCTGGAGTTGAAGCTCGCGGGCATCCGGCGGCTGGAGTTCGATGACTTCTTCGCCGCCTTCGGCCGCGGCTACCACCCGCGCTTCGAGACGCTCTATCGCCGCGAGTTGCGCGCCGGGCTCTCGCCCTTCGCCCGCGGCTTTTGGGACAAGCGGGTACGCTGGTTCGGCAACCCCCGCGGCAGCTTCTACTTTCACGGCCTGTCCGGCATCGTTGCCAAGACCTTTCACGGCTATCTGCGCATGCGTCCCAGGCTCGCCGCAAGCATCGACGACCTCTTCGGCACCCGCTCGCTGGACGATCAGCGCCGCATCTACGATGATCGCGTGGAGCCGCTGTTCTGGACCCCCGGCGTCAATTGGACCCTGTCGCGGCAGTTCACCATGAGCATGCTCGGGGTGCCCCACCCGCAGCGCAAAGAGGTGCAACAGCAGCACGAGCGCGGTGTCGCGGGCTTTATTCGCGAGTCCGTCGAATACGTGTTCCGGCAACTGCCGGTCTGGACCAATTACTTCTGGATGGTCTATATCCGCGGTGGCTATACCGAGCAGTGCTGCCCGGAATACCTGAAGCCGGACAATTTCACCGCGCTGAAGGGCGGGTTGGTGGATCGCATCTCGCTGCACACGGCCACCGTGGCGGAACTGCTCAGCGAAAGCGACCGCAGCTATTCCAAGTACGTGCTGTTGGATCACATGGACTGGATGAGCTCGTACCACCCGGGCGCGCTGGCGGAGGAATGGGCGCTGATCCTGAAGCGCGCTCGCGCCGATGCCCGCATCATTTTCCGCAGCGCACATGCCGCACCCGCCTACCTGGAGAGCCTGGAGATCGGCCCCGAGCGAGCGCCTCTGCACGAGCGGCTCAGGTTCCATCCGGAGTTGACGGCGGCGCTGCAACCACAAGACCGCGTGCACACCTACGCGGGCTTCCACGTGGCCGACGTGCTGGCTTGACGCGCAGCGTCGGCCGACCCCGTTCACTGATCCTGCCCGACCTCCTGATTCGCATGTCCTTCACCGGCGACGCCCATGTGTTGTGGTCCATGCTGCGCGGCCAGCCGCGCAGCGGCAGCCATGCCGAGCGGCTCGCGGCCTTCTACGGGCCGCAGGCGAGCCAGTACGATGCCTTTCGTGAGCGGTTGCTGCACGGGCGCGCGGAGATGATCGGCAGCCTGACGGACGCCCTGATGGAGAGCCGCGGCAGCCTGGATGGCGCCCGTGTCGTGGAACTGGGCGGTGGCACCGGGCGCAATCTGCTCTTTTTCGGCCCCGCGTTGGACGCGCTTGGCCGCGTGGACCTCGTGGATCTCTGCACGCCGCTGCTGGCCGAGGCCCGCGGGCGCTTCTTGGACCGGAAGCAGGTCCACGTCACCGAGGCCGATGCCTGCACCTGGCGGCCGGACGAGCCCGTCGATGCCGTCTACTTCTCCTACGCGCTCACCATGATCCCGGACTGGCGGGCGGCGCTGGACAACGCGCTGGCGATGCTGAAGCCGGGCGGCGTATTGGGCGTCGCGGACTTCTACGTGTCGGACGCCAAACCGCCGGCCGGTCTCGTTCGGCACGACAGCTTCACCCGCCTGTTCTGGCCACGCTGGTTCGCCCACGACGGCGTGCGCCCATGCCCCGACCATCCGCAGGCGTTGCGGGAGCGCCTGCCGGCGCACCGGCTGTGGGAATCCATGGCGCCCGTCCCTTATCTGCCGCTGCTGCGGGTTCCGTACTACCGCTTCATCGGTCGCCTGCCGCACTGAGTGCTTCCGCCGTGCGGGTGGGGGCAACCCTGTCCAGGCTGGTGAAGCAACAGTGCACAAGTCCTGACACCGTCTCAGGTCGTTGTCGTGGTCGTGGTCGTAATCGACTACCCGACCACGACCACGACCACGACCACGATCGCTGCTCGGACTGCGAGAGCGATGCTCATGACTCGTCGGTCTGAGGCAACGCCTCCCTAGTGCACCGGCGCGGACATGCCGAGACCGCTCGCGGTGTCTAACCGTGTTGCCCCATGTCGCCCTGGAGGGCGACACACCCGGGCGCGGCCGCCGTCGCGGGTTGAAATCCCGTTGTCCCCCGCCATGCTCGTCGGGCAAGCCGAACGCACGCTTCAGCGACCATGCGCCAACCGCCCGCGATCCAACCCAGAGCCCGAGCCGATGGCACCGCGAATGCGTTGCGGCAAACCGTCGTCGCCCTCGCGCCCGGCCACGTCGCCATGAACGCCGTTCGCGGTCAGCCGCGTGGTCGGCCGCGGCGAACAACCCAAGCGGCCTGACGCCGCTCCGGTCACTCAGCCACGCACAGAACCACAACAGCCCGCCGGCCGGTGCCCATGTGTCCGGCCGCGACGTGGCACGAGCCGCAAGCAGCGCCCCCGGGAGGATCCGATGCAGCAACCCATTTCCGCCGATGCAGCGACCGTCGAGTCCGCCAGCGCCAGCCGCCCGCCAAGCGATGACGGCGCTGCCGGCCGCGAGCGGCTGGCGACCGACTACCGTCGCGTCCGCGGGCTGAGCGAGCAGCTCTGCGAACCGCTGGCCATCGAGGACTACGTGTTGCAGTGCGCCGTGGAGGCGAGCCCGCCGCGCTGGCACCTGGCGCACGTGTCCTGGTTCTTCGAGACCTTCCTGCTGCGGCCGTACCTTGGCGGCTACCGGGTCTTCCACCCGCGCTTCGAGTACCTGTTCAATTCCTACTACGAGCAGACCGAGACCGGCTTCTGGCCGCGGCCTGAGCGCGGGCTCCTGTCCCGCCCGACAGTGGCGGAGGTCTACGACTACCGCCATCACGTGGATGCCGCCATGGCCCGACTCATCGCCGATTGCCCGGCAGATCTGTGGCCCGGCGTGGCGGAACGGCTCGCCATCGGTCTCAATCACGAGCAGCAGCACCAGGAGCTCCTGGTGACCGACATCAAGTACAACCTGGCCTACAACCCACTGCGGCCGGCCTATCGCGAAGACCTGCCGCAGTCGCCGCCGGCCGAGCCGGACGCCCTCGGCTTCGTGCCGTTCGACGGCGGCATCGTCGAGATCGGTGCCGACGTGGCGGGCGGGTTTGCCTACGACAACGAGTCGCCGCGCCACCGGATACTGCTGGCGCCGTACCGGCTCGGCGACCGGTTGGTGACCAATGCCGAGTACCTCGAGTTCATCCAGGACGGCGGCTACCGCAATCCGGCGCTCTGGCTCGCCGACGGCTGGACCACGGTGCAGCGGCAGGGCTGGCGGGCGCCGCTCTACTGGGAGCAGGGCGACGACGGCTGGCAGCAGATGACCCTCGGCGGGCTGCGGCCGCTACGCCCCGCCGAGCCCGTGTGCCACGTCAGCTACTTCGAGGCGGACGCCTTCGCGCGTTGGGCCGGCAAGCGACTGCCGACGGAGGCGGAATGGGAGGCCGCTGCGGCGGGTCGGCCGGTGGCGGGCAACTTCGTCGATAACGGCCGGCTGCACCCGGCGCCGGCGGCACCGCGCCACGGAGACGGCGAGCTGCGCCAGTTCTTCGGCGACTGCTGGGAATGGACCGCCAGCGCCTACCTCGCCTATCCAGGCTATCGCGCGCCGGCCGGGGCGCTCGGCGAGTACAACGGCAAATTCATGAGCGGTCAAATGGTGCTGCGCGGCGGCTCCTGCGCCACGTCACACGACCACGCGCGCGCCAGCTATCGCAACTTCTTTTATCCCCACGAGCGCTGGCAGTTCAAGGGCATCCGGCTGGCGGAGGACCTGTCATGAACGCACCGATGTCGAATTTGTCGGACTCTACCAGCAGGGTCCATTTCCATGACCTCAAGCCCACCCCGGCGGACATGCGCGCCGAGGTGCTGTCCGGGCTGGCTCTGCCGCAGAAGCGCCTGTCACCCAAGTTCTTCTACGACGCCGCGGGCTCGCGGCTGTTCGATGCCATCTGCGAGCTGCCGGAGTACTACCCCACCCGCACCGAGATCGGCATTCTGCGTCGCCACGGCGCCGAGATGGCGGCGCGGCTCGGCCGCGATGCGCTGCTCATCGAACTGGGCAGCGGCTCCAGCCTCAAGATCCGCACCCTGCTTACCGCGCTCAGGCCCGCTGTCTACATGCCGGTGGACATTTCCGGCGAGCACTTGCTGCGCTCGGCGCAGGACCTCGCGGCCGCCTTCCCGGGGCTCATCATCCACGCCGTCTGCGCCGACTACTCCGCCGCCTTCGTGTTGCCGGTGGAGCACCACGAGCACCCGCGGGCGGCCTTTTTCCCGGGCTCGTCGATCGGCAACTTCGAGCCGCCGGCCGCCACGCGGTTCCTGAAGCGGGTGGGGGAGGTGCTCGGCCCCGGTGGCCGCCTCCTCATCGGCGTTGACCTCGTGAAGGACATCCGGCGCCTGGACGCCGCCTACAACGATGCCGACGGCGTCACCGCCGCCTTCAACCTCAACCTGCTGACACGCATCAACCGCGAGCTGGGCGCGGACTTCGACTGCGGCGCCTTTCGCCACGACGCCTTCTTCGATGTGGGGCAGAGCCGCATCGAGATGCACCTGGTGAGCACCCGCCCGCAACGGGTGCAGGTGGCAGGCCAGGCGTTCGACTTCGCCGAGGGCGAGACCATCCACACCGAGTGCTCGTACAAGTACCGCGTCGACGGCTTCCATGCCCTCGCCGCCGAGGCAGGCTTCATCGCCGAGCAGGTCTGGACCGACGCGGACGCGCTCTTCAGCGTGCATTGTTTGGTTTGGGGCTGAGCGATCAGCCGCCTGTCTGCCGGGGGGGGCAGCGCCGTGCTTCGGCGGGGCGTCCTGACACCCGCCCTAGCGAATACGCACGCCCGTGCACAACGTGGGGCTAAGGACGATCGGGCTGCTTGGCCCTATGCCCCCGCTGCCGCGACCGACACCCGTGGAAAGCCAACGTTAACCACAATCTGCGCCAATCTCCGCCCTTAGGGACGGTGGAACGCCGCATTGGCGTTGACGCTGGCGGCGTGGGCTTGGTCGTTGCCCCGAAAACGGCAAAAGCAGGACTCGACTCGTTCTTCCCTTACAGGGAATGAAGAGTGTTTTCTCGTTCTTGTGAAAGTACTTACTTTGCTAACACGTAAGATTTCTCTTTGCACAGCCTAAACAAAAACCTAGAGACGAATATAGGTGATTGCGCTCATATACTTATAGTCATTTCTACTGGCGGCAATTTGGTAGACAAAAATGCTCAACAATGTTTGCGGAAACGTCTAACCTTTGCCCAAACATGAGGAGATGTGGTTGTTCGATTACGGACGACGACTACAGCCTGGGAATGCGAGTCGCGCCGTGTACTTGCTGAGTATCCGGCGCGACAACTGACCAGCCGTTACCGAGAGGCGGTCTCATCATCAAGGTCTTGCCCGCGCGCCCGCCCGGTTCAGCGCCGCCACTCTCGCGGCAATCGTCTTGCGCCAGTCGCTATGTCAGTTCCACAACTGTCTGCGCTGGCCAATCAATTGGAGAACCGCACCATGTCGACATTCAAGATTGTCATGATTTCTCAGTGCTTTGCGTTGGCTCTCGCCGCATCCGGCGGCGCACTTGCTCAATACAATTATGATAATCCGAGCGAATCTGAGCCAAGCACGGGGGGTGCTTGCGAGTACGACCAGGACGGATACAACCAGGAGGGGTACAACAAGTATGGGTACTACAAGGATGGGTACCACAAGGACGGCTACGACCAGGACGGGTACGACATCTGCGGGTACGACAGGGAGGGCTACGACAAGGACGGCTACGACAAGGAAGGCTACGACAAGGACGGGCATTATAAGGATGGGTACGACGCGGAAGGGTACGACAAGTACGGGTACAACATGGAAGGCTACGACAAGGACGGGTACTACCGGGACGGGCATCACAAGGATGGTTACAACCAGGACGGGTACGACATGTACGGGTACGACATGAAGGGATACGACAAGGAGGGGTACGACAAGGACGGTTATGACAAGGACGGACACCACAAGGACGGGTACGACGCGGCCGGATACGACGTATACGGGTACGACAAGTGCGGGTACGATATGAACGGGTACGACCGGCAAGGGTACGACAAGGACGGGTACGACAAGGACGGGAACCCCAAGTATGCGTGCGAATCGTCGCAGAGCTAGTGTGATGCCGAAGCAAGGGGCCAGGCTCGACGTTCACTGAAATGCGCCTTCCCGGGTGCCGACTGAGGTCGGCGTACCCGGGGGGACTGCATGCGAGCGAACGCACTCGATGAGTGCACGACCGAGGCAGGGAGGGCGCGGAGGAAGAAGGCTGATAGCCACAACCCAACCTCCGTGGACTTCCTGCCTCCGCGGTGAATGCTTGCACGGTCTCTCTGGCGTGGGAGCAAGCAGCGATGCACGGGCGTCGCGTGGCGGGGGCGCGGAACCTGATGCCGGGCGCCACGGGAGCGAAGCAGGGACGCGCTCGACGAGCTGGCCCCCGGAGCAAGAAGAGCGGGAGCGCGGGGCACTACAGGCCCAGCGACCTCGTTCAGGCCGCCGCCTTCGCCCAGCGGAACACGCGCATCGGCGGAAAGTTCATCAGTTCGGTACCGATCTCTGGCTCGCCCAAGAAGGGTTGGGCCAGCGCCGCGACGCGAGGGTTGAACTGGTAGGCGACGAAGCGGCCGGCGGCGGCGAGGCAGTCGCTGGCATCCGCTAAGATGTGCGCCCCCATGTCCTGGGGCATGGTGGAGAAGGGGATGCCGGAGACGATGGCGTCCGGCAATCCCAGGCCATGGGCCGCTGCGATCTCGCGGATATCCGCGGCGCTGCCGAGGTGCGCGATGAGCCGCTCGTCCTCGATGTGGGCCAAGTGGGCGTGGAAGATGGGATTGATCTCGATGCTGAGTAGCCGCGCCTCAGGCTGGAGCGCCCGCAGCATGGCCCGGGTCATGCCGCCCGTCCCGGGTCCCAATTCGACCACGACCTTGGCCGAGGCGATGTCGGCTGCCGCAACGACCCGCCGCTCCAGAAAGGAGGAGCTCGGGATGATGGCTCCGATCTGGAGCGGGTGCTGCAAGACCTGCCGCGCGAAGACCCAGTGGCCATTGGCGCGCTTGCGCAACGTTTTCTGGATTGACATGCAAGGTTTCCCGTGGGTGATACAACGGTCGGTGCACCCGCAGAGGGGCGCCGGGCTCAGACCACCACGCTCCCACTCGCGCCATGTTGCGATCGTGTCGCGATCGGTGAATGATCGCGCCTGTCCGAACGCTGGTCACGGATTATGACAGATGGATGACGGTCAAGATGATGACGGTGTTGCCATGTCGGCTCACGCCCACCCGACCAGACGCCGACAGCGCGAAACAGGGAGCCACGGCTGCTGACGCACTCCGCACTTCAAACTCCAAATTTCTCCCCAACCCTCGCTCGCAACATCCATCGCACAGCGACCCCAGCCGCGTCGTCGCCTTCGGCTGGCGACCAGGGTGCGAAGTCGGACTCGGCCGTCGCCACGAACGGCCCCTCCTTGCATTCGAACAGCACGGTGTCGGGGGCGAGGCAGACGAGGGCGTGCCAAACCCCGGGTGGGGTTTCCAGGCCCTTGGCGCCGCGGTGGGCGCCGGCCTCGTGGCGGGCAGTGACGCGGCCGGTGTCGTCGAAGGCGAGCCAGGCGGCGGCGCCCTTGAGGACGAGCATGAGCTCCCACTTGGACGGCCGGGTGTGGCGGTGGGGGCGGAAGTAGCTGCCGGGCTGGACGGCGATGAGCATGCGTTGCACGGCCTCCGCGTGGGAGTCGTGCAGCAGGTGGTGCACCCGCCGGCGCGGGTGATCATCGGCGCGCGCGCAGAGGTTGTCGAGGAGGTCTTTGTCGATGAGCTTCATGGGCTCAGTACCGCGCGCGACCCGGCCGCGGGCTCCGGTTGAAGGGGGCGCTGGCAATGAGTTGGTGCGCCGGCATGGGCTTGCCGAACAGGAACCCCTGCGCCTCGGCGCAGCCCTCGCGGCGCAGGAATTCGGCCTGGGGCTCGGTCTCGACGCCCTCGGCGATCACTTCGAGCCCGAGTCCGTGACCCAAGGCGATGATGGCGCGGGTGATGGCGTCGTCGTTGGCGTCCTGGGTGAGCTGATCGATGAAGGATTTGTCGATCTTGAGCCGGTGGATGGGCAGCCGCTTGAGGTAGGCCAGCGACGAGAACCCGGAGCCGAAGTCGTCCACGGCAATGGTTATCCCTAAGTCGCGTAGACCCGCCAGGTTGGCGATAACCTGGTCGGCGTGCCGCATAAGCATGGACTCGGTGACCTCCAGCTCCAGGCGGTCCGGCTCCACGTGGGTGCGCGCCATGATGGCCTGGACCTCTTTCACCAGTCCGGGGCGCTCGAGCTGCAGCACCGACAGGTTCACCGCGAGCCGCGGCACCAGGAAGCCGTGGGCGTCCCATTCGGCGAGCTGCTTACAGGCGTGCTCCAGCGCCCAGTAGCCGAACTCGACGATGAGCCCCAGTTCCTCGGCAATGGGGATGAAGCGCGACGGGGAGATTTGCCCATACTCGGGATGGTGCCAGCGCAACAGGGCCTCGGCGCCGTGCATGCAGCCGTCGGCGAGACGCACTTGCGGCTGGAATTCCAGCGTCAGCTCACTGCGCGCCAGGGCGCCGCGCAGCGCGTTCTCGAGCTTGAGCCGCTCCACCGCACCCTCGGTCATCTCCGGTTTGAAGAAGCGGTAGGTGTTGCGGCCCTGGTCCTTGGCCCGGTACATGGCGACGTCGGCGTTGGCGAGCAGGGCGTCCATGTCCTCGCCGTCGGCGGGAAAGACGCTGATGCCGATGCTTGCGGTGATGTGCAGTTCCCGCCCCTGGGCGGCGAAGGGCTGAGTGAAGACGCCGAGCAGCCGCCGCGCCAGGTGTGCTGCGGCGTCGGGATGGCCGATGTCCTCCAGCAGCACGACGAACTCGTCGCCGCCGAGCCGGGCAATGCTGTTGTTGCCGCCCACCTGCTCGGCCATGGCGTCGGCGACACTCTGCAGCAGCGCGTCGCCGACCGGGTGGCCGAGGGTGTCGTTGACGTTCTTGAACAGGTCGAGGTCCAGGAACAGCAGCGCGAGCATGCGCCCCGCGCGGGCGGCGCGCGGCAGGGACTGCTCCAGCCGGGCGCGCAGCAGGGTGCGGTTGGCCAGCCCGGTGAGGGGGTCCTTGTGCGCGAGGTCGTACAGCGCCTGCTCCGAGCGCTTGAGCTGCGTGATGTCGCTAAAGACGCCGATGTAGTTCATGAGCCGCCCGCCCGGGTCGTGCACGGCGCTGATGGTGCTGAGCTGCGGATAGATCTCGCCGTTCTTGCGTCGGTTCCAGAACTGCCCACGCCACTGTCCGGTGCGGTTCAGGGATGCCCATAGGGCCTGGTAGAAGCTCTCGTCGTGGCGGCCGGATTGCAGCATGCGCGGATCCTGGCCGAGCGCCTCCTCTTCCGAGTAGCCGGTGATCTCGGTGAAGGCGCGGTTGACGGCGACGATGTGCCGCTCGGCGTCGGTGACGACGATCCCCTCCATGGTGTTCTCGAACACGGTATGCGCGCGGGCCTCACGCAGCGCGGCGGCGCGGCCCTCGGTGAGGTCGTACCAGATGGAAAACAGCGCCCGCTCGCCTTCCAGCTCCGCGGGAATCAGCGTCACCTGCACTAGGCGTACGCTGTCGTCGGCGCCCAGCAGCTCCCAGTCGAAGCGCTGCACCTCTCCCCTGTCCGCGGCGGCGCTGATGCGCGCCTGCTTGTCTGCGCTGCGCTCGCCGTCCGGTTGTCGCTCGGGGGACAGCTCTGCCGGCTGTTTGCCCAACAGCCCAACCTGGTCCTCGTAGCCGAGCAGCCGCACGGCCGCGGCATTGAAGGACGTGAACACGCCCCCCTGGAGGATGGCCATGCCCTCGCCGGCGGATTCGTACAGCGCGCGGTAGCGGCGCTCGCTCTCGCGGCGCGCGCGCTCGGCGGCGCGCTGCTCGTCGATGTCGGCGACCATGCTGATGGCGAAGTTGCCGCCCTCGTCTGGATCGCGCAACAGGGCCACCGTCAGGCGCCCCCAGACGGTGCGGCCATCCTTACGCAGGTAGCGGTTGTCGCGGGTGTAGCTGCCGCGCCGGCCGGCGAGCAAGTCCGCGTAGAGCCGGGATTCCTTGCCGATCTCGTCCGGGTGGGTGTAGTCACGAAAGCTCATGCGCCGGAGCTCGGCGGCATCGTAGCCCAGGAAGCGCTGCAGCGCGGCGTTGGACATGACCACGCGCTCGTCGCCGTCGACAACGGCAATGCCGACGGGTGCGGCATCGAACACGGAGCGGAAGCGGGCCTCGCTGGCGCGCAGGGCATGGTCCGCGGCGACCCGGGCACTGATGTCCTGGACGCTGCCGCGCAGCGCCACGACGTGGCCGTCATCGTCGCGCACCGCCTCACCAGTGGTCTTGACCCAGCGCTCGTTGCCGTGGGCGGTGGTCAGCCTGAGCTCGAGCGCATAGGGCGTGCCGTCCTGCGACGCGGTGCGGATCGCCTGCGCCAGGCGTGGCCGGTCCTCCGGGTGGTAGAAGGCCAGGGTCTTGCGGACGGTGGGCACGTAGTCGTCGTCCACCTCGTGCAGCTCGCGTGTGACCCGGGTCCAGAGCAGGGCTTGGGTGTCCGTGCGGAGCTCCCAGCCGCCGACGCTGGCGAGGCGCCCTGTGGCGTTGAGCAGTGCCTCGCTGCGCGCCAGGGCCTCGCGTGCCTCGTGGCGCTTGGTGATGTCCCGGTTGACGCCGCGCCGCCCCAGGAAGCGTCCATCCGGCGTGCATACGGGCCGGCACACGTGCTCGATCCAGCGCACCTGCCCGTCGTGGCTGCGGACGCGGAACTGCAGTCGGCCGAGGTCGTGGTGGTCCACGTCGTGGGCCTCGTCCATGTGCGCTTGCCAGGTGGACAGGTCCTCCGGGTGGACGATGCGCTCGAACAGGTCAGGCTCCTTGCGGAACGCTTCGGCGCTGTAGCCAGTTACCTCGAAACAGGCGGGTGAGACATAGATGAAGCGCCGGTCGGGGCCGTACCAGTAGTCCCACTCGGGGCTGAAATCCGCCAGCACACGGTAGCGTTCCTCGCTGCGCTCCAGCTCGTCGTAGGCGCGGGCCAGGGCATTGCGCTGGCGGATGACCTCGGTCTGGTCCACGATGGCGCAGACGAACCGCTCTGGTGCGTTGTCGTTGTCCGAGGGCAGCCGCGCGAGGTGCAGGTCCGCCTGGAAGCGGTCGCCGTCGGCGGCGGTGAAGCGCACCTCGGTGAGGGCCTCGGCCTGGCTGCGCTTGGCCCGGTGGAAGGCGGCTGCCACGGCGGCACGGTCGTCTTCGTGCACGAGCCGAACCAGGAAGTACTGGTGGGAGCGGATGTCCCGCAGCGACAGGAGATCCCGAGCCCGGGGATTGGCCTCCAGGACCAGCCCGTAGTCGTCCACCACCAAGCCCGCCATGGGCAGCTCGGTGAACAGCGTGGTGTAGCGGGCGAGTGCCGTGAGCGCCCGCTGCTCGCTGGCGCGCAGCTCCTCGTTCTGGAGCTCCAGCTCCGCCTGGTAGACGCGCAGGTTTTCCACCAGCGTGGGGATATCCAGCTTGCCGTCACTCAGTACCTGCTCCACCAGGTCGAAGTGGCCGGCGCGCAGCGCCTCCAGCGCGCGCGTGCGCAGCGCTGTCGCCGCCGCTCCCCCTGCTGACTCCTGCTGCTCGGGCTCGGCTGCCCGTTGTCGCGCATCGGGCGTCTCAGTCGTTGTCATGGCTGGCGTCCTGCGCCGGCGAAACCGGCGCGGGTGACGGTCTGGGGTGGCTCCAGCGCGTCGTCTTCGGTGGCCTGCCTGCGCTCAGTCCCGCTCGCCCGGACGATACCACTGGGTGATGTCGACATGGCTCACGACCATGCCGCCGTTGCCGTGCACGATGGGCGCGGCGTGCATGGCGAACCAGCGCGTGCCGTCGTCGCCACGGTATGGATAGATCATCGCGAATTCCTCGCGCTCGCCGCTGATGAGCGTGTCCAGGCCGGCGCGCAGCTCGGCCTCCTGGCGGGCGTCGAAGCCGGCGTCGCCGGCCCATGCCTCGGGGTAGCGGGCGCCGATGCCGCCGGAGGCGTTGTGTGTGGCGGCGAACTCGCGCCAAGCGCGGTTGATCAGCTTCACCTCGCCGTCGTCATCCAGCAGGGCCACGTGCTCCGGCAGCGAATCGAGTACTGCCTGCAGGCGCTCGGCGTCGCGCAGGACGGTCACATCCACGAAGGTTGCCACCGCGCCGCGTGCCTCGTGCTCGCGCACGGCGTAGGGCAGCACGCGTAACAGGTACAGCCGGCCATTGGCGGCGCGGATTTCGCGCTGGGTCATCTCGCCATCGGCGATGGTGCGCTTGAGCTCCACCACGAACTCAGGGTAGTCCAGCAGGTTGGTGAAGTCTTCGATGGAGCGGCCGAGGTCGCCGTCGCGGATCTTGAACAGGCTGGTGGCCTCCGGCGTGAAGCGGGTGAGCAGCAGGTTCGAGTCGACGAAGATGGTCGCGATGGCCGCCGCCTTGGCCATGTTGTCGAGGTCCGCGTTGAGGCGGTTCAGGATCTCGATCTTCTCCTGGTTCTCGGCGTTGACCGTGTACAGCTCTTCGTTGACCGACTGCAGCTCCTCGTTCGAGGATTGCAGCTCCTCGTTCGAGGCCATCAGCTCCTCGTTGGTGGCCTGAAGCTCCTCGTTGGCGGTCTCCAACTCCTCGATGGTGGCCTGCAGGCTCTCGCGGGTGGCGGCCAGCTCCCGCTCCAGGGTCTGCACGCGCTCGACGTGCTCCTGGTCCATGTTCATGGTTTCGATGGCGCCGGCCAGCGTGACGCCGTTGTCCAGCGGTGTCGCATCCGGCTCAAAGGACAGGAGCAGATGCGGCTCGCCCTGGTCCAGCGACACGCTACGTGCCACCAGCCGCAGCCGTTCCGTGGTGCCGTCCGGCAACTGCATGCTGAGCAGGTCCGAGCGCAGCGGCTCGTGGCCGCGCGCGGTCTTGTGCAGCAACGCCTGCGCCACCGGCGCCAGCGTCGGCGGCAGCAGCTTGGCGAGGTCGAGCGTGACGGCGCCCTCGCCGATGCGCAGGTAATGGCTCACGTCGCCGAAGACGTGCATCAGCTCCTGGTTGGCGTTGAGCAGCAGGCTGGTGGGGGCGTAGGAGCGCAGCAGCACGGACTCGCCGGCCTCGATGGCGGCGGCGTCGGTGAGGCGGCGATCACGCGGCGTGTGCCGGCGCTGGTGCGGCGCGGCGCCGGCGAGCCGGGTGAGCTGCGAGGCGCCGGTGTCCAGCGGCAGCGCCACGTGGCGCAGGATGCGGAACACCTTGGCCTTGGAGTTGACGGCGGTGAAGTCGGTCTGGAGCTGCGCCAGGGTCTCGCTGGAGCCGAGGAACAGGAAGCCGCCGGGGGCGAGCGCGTATTGAAGCCTTCTCAGGGCTCGCTCCTGCGCCTCGGTGCGGAAGTAGATGAGCAGGTTGCGGCAGGACACTAGGTCCATGCGCGTGAAGGGCGGGTCCGAGAGCAGGTTGTGGCGGGCGAAGACGATGTTCTGGCGGATCTCGTTCTTGATGACGAAGTGGTTGCCGCGCTTGTAGAACCACTGCTCCAGGCGCTCCGGTGACACCTCCGTGGTGATGGCCTCGGAGAAGACGCCGGCGCTGCCGAAGTCCACGTTGTGCTGCTCGACGTCCGTCGCGAAGAGCTTGATCGGCGGCCAGCGCCGCGCCCGCGCGCAGGCCTCGGCGAACAGGATGGCGATGGAGTACGCCTCCTCACCGGTCGACGCGCCGGGCACCCAGATGCGGATGGGTTGGTTCTCGCCGCGCTCCTTGACGATGGTGTCGATGGCGGTCTGCGCCAGCACCTCGAACGCGACCGGGTCGCGGAAGAAGCTGGTCACCGGGATCAGCAGCTCGCGGCGGAGCGCGTTGAGCTCGGTGCGGTCGCCCTCCAGCAGCCGCGCGTAGTTCTCCAGGTCCGGCACGTGGCGCACCTGCATGCGCCGCTCGATGCGGCGCATGACCGTGGCCGGCTTGTAGTCGCGGAAGTCGATGCCGCCCTGGTGCTGGAGCAGGTGCATGGTCTCTTCCAGCGCGCTCTGGCGGTCCGTGGCGATGCCGTCGTCCGCCGGGCGGATGCGCGGGCGCGGCGCCTGGCTGATGTGGTCCATCACCCGCGGCCCTAGTTCCTCCGGGGGCAGGATGCCGTCCACCAGGCCGGTGGCGATGACGCTGCGCGGCATGCCGTCGAACTTGGCGGACTCGGGCTCCTGCGCCAGCAGCAGGCCGCCCGCGTCGTTGATGGCCACAGCGCCGCGGGTGCCGTCGGAGCCGGTGCCCGAGAGCACCACGCCGATGGCGTACTTGCCGAACTCCCGCGCTAGTGCGGTGAAGAAGAGGTCGATGGGTAGGGTGAGTCCGCGCGGGTTCTTCGGGCTCAGGCGCAGCTGGTTGCGCGAGACGCTCATGACGCTCGCCGGCGGGATCAGGTGGACCCGGTCCGGCTTGATCTCCATGCCGTCCTCCACCGTCACCACCGGCATGCTGGTGTGCCTGCCGAGCAGGTTGCCCATCATGCTCTTGTGGTCCGGCGACAGGTGCTGGATCACTACGTAGGCGGCGCCGGAGCGGGCCGGCAGGCCATGGAAAAAGCGTTCGAGTGCGTCGAGCCCGCCCGCCGACGCGCCAACGGCGACGACATAGAACTTGGCTTCGGCCGGGGAATCCTCGGTGTGCGGTAGGCTGGCGCCGTTGCTGGTGTCGGGCATGGGGAGACTGCTCTGAGCGTTGTGTCCAGCGTTATCTCGGCCGATTGTACGCCATTGCGCAGCTCTGGCCCGTGCGGCATGGCCCGACGCGCGCGGCATCAATGCCGGTACTTGCGGTAATGCGATCGAGCGCGCCGCTTGATCCGCGTCAACCGTAGGAATTTGCATCGCCGCGTCGCAAGACTTCAGAATATGCCGCTTTCCAGTGGGTGCCCCGGCCGTTTGTCAGTTCAGGCTGCGAACGGTGGCGGGGTTGAACGGGAAGCCGGTCCAACGTGCCGGACCCGGTTGTGGACGCCCTCTGGGAGCCTGGCACAGATTGGGTTCCCGTGCTGTCCGCGACCGCCGTCCACGCCGTGATGCCGGCGCTGCCCCCGCAACGGTGGGCGAGTCAAGCCGCGACGAGATGCCACTGCGGCCACCGGGCCGTGGGAAGGCGTCGCGGCCGGGATGCCTGAGGGTTGGCGCAGACGGGCGCCAGGCGGCACCCCAGCTCGCGAGCCCGGATACCGGCCCGCTGGATGCTCGCGGCGTCGCGGAGGGCGGGGTCGGTGTGCCGGTGCCGCTCGCGCGCCCGTTGCTGCCGTCGTGCTCCCGTGCGAGAGCGCGACCCGCCGCGGACCCCGCCTTCGTCCATCGTCCACGCCGCCCGAATTCGCCTCAATCTCCCGGCGCCTGTGTCCACACGAGCCCCAGCGGGTGAGCGGGGCGGGGAGGCGTTCGATGTCAGACTCTCAGCAGGGATGCCGCCGGTATCTCCCAAAGCATCCGCCAAAGGGCACTTTGTTCAGTGTCGTGCTCGCATGCGCCGTGCCGTGGCCGCTCGGCGCCGCGGCAGCGGCCGTTGACGGTGCGGCGGGGGATGTGCCGAGCTTCGTCGAGGACGTTACCAATGTGGAACCGGTGGTGGTGACCGCCACCCGCACCGCCGAGACCGCCGATGAGACGCTGGTGCCCGTCAGCGTTGTCACCCGCGAGGAGATCGAGCGCACCCAGGCGCGCAGCACGGTGGACCTGCTGCGCGGCCTGCCGGGTGTGGTGCTGTCCAACTCCGGCGGCCCCGGGCGAGTCACGGATCTGTATCTGCGCGGCACCAACGCCAATCAGGTGTTGTTCCTGGTGGACGGCATCAAGGTGGGCTCCGCCACCACCGGCCAGACCGAGTTCCAGAACCTGCCCGTGGACCAGATCGAGCGCATCGAGGTGGTGCGCGGCCCGCGCTCCAGCCTCTATGGCTCCGAGGCCGCCGGCGGCGTGGTGCAGGTGTTCACGCGCCGTGGCGGCGGACCGCTTCGGCCCTTCCTCAGCACCACCGCCGGGCGCTATCAGACCGCGGGCATCGCCGGCGGCATCCGCGGCGGCGGTCAGCACGGGCGCTTCAGCATCTCCGGCAACGTCGACCAGAGCGAAGGCTTCGATGCCTGCCGCGGGCGCGGCTTACCGTACTTCGACGGTTGCGGCACCGATGAGCCGGACAGGGATGGTTACAGCAACCGGGGCGTCAGCGCCGCCGCCGGCTACGACTTCGGCGAGCGCGCCAGCGCCGACTTGAGCTTCCTGCGCGCCGAGAGTCGGGTGGACTTCGACGGCGCCTACCAGAACCAGGCCGACAACGTGCAGCAGGTGGCGGGCGCCCGGATCCTGCTGCGCCCGCTCGGGTTCTGGGACCTGGAGCTCAGCGCCGGGCGCAGTTGGGATGAGCAGCAGAATGCCAAAGACAGCGTGTTCATGAGTCAGTTCGATACCCGCCGCGACACGCTCGGCCTGCAGAACGACTTCGCCATCGGCGCCGACCAACTGCTCACCATCGGCGTCGATTACCTGCGCGACAAGGTCACCGGCAGCGTCGACTACAGCGTAAGTTCGCGCGACAACACCGGCGTCTATGGCGAGTACCAGGGCCGGTTCGGCCCCGCCGCCATCAAGGCGAGCCTGCGCCACGACGACAACGAGCAGTTTGGCGGCCACGGCACCGGCGACCTGGTGCTCGGTTACGAGGTGCTGCCGAGCCTGCGTGTCACCGCCGCCTATGGCACCGCCTTCACGGCGCCCACCTTCAACGACCTGTACTACCCGGGCGATGCCTTCTTCGCCGGCGGCAATCCGGACCTGAAGCCGGAGCAGACCCGCAGCGGCGAGTTGGGCCTGGCCGGGCGGCTCGCGCGGCTGGACTGGTCGCTCAATCTGTTCGAGATCCACGTCGATGACCTGATCACCCTGGTGCCTCCCACCTACCTCGCGGAGAACCTCGACCGCGCACGCATTCGCGGCCTGGAGACCGTGCTCTTCGGCCGCGTGCTGGACACCGACGTCTCGGCGAGCCTCACGTTGCTGGACCCGCGCAACGACTCCCCCGGGCCCAACGACGGCAAACTGCTGCCGCACCGCCCGCAGCAGACCTTCCGGCTCGACCTCGACCGCAGCTTCGGCCGCGTCGGCGTCGGCGGTACGCTGTTCGCCGCCGGGCGGCGCTTCGACGACCCGGCCAACGCCGTGCGCCTGGCCGGCTACACCCTGCTCGACCTGCGCGCGTCCTTCGCTTTCACCGATGCGCTCAGCATCCAGGCGCGGCTGGAGAACGTCTTCAACGAGGAGTACGAGACGGTGGCGTACTACAACCAGCCGGGGCGGGGGATTTATGTGACTTTGCGGTATGAGCCATGAAAATGAGGAACTACTGGCTAGGGGCTGGGGGCTAGTACCCCGTTTCAGCCAATTTTGCAGGCGCCAACCCGGGTGAGGCCGGAGCAGAGGAACCGGGTCGAAGTCTCTGCTCGTGGTCGTGGTCGGATGCTCGACAACGACAACGACAACGACCACGACAACGACAACGACAACGACAACGACAACGACAAAGAAATCGACGTTAGAAGAAACGCCCCTAGCCCCTAGCCCCTGATTTCTCATGCATACCTTGATCCTCGGCGGTGTCCGCTCCGGCAAGAGCCGCCTCGCGGAGCGGCTGGCCCGCGAGTCGGGCCTGGCCGTGACCTATATCGCCACGGCCAGGCCGTCGGATGACGAGATGATTGCGCGCATCGCCGCGCACCGGGAGCGCCGGCCGGCGGACTGGCGGCTGGTGGAGGAGCCGCTGGCGTTGGTGGACACCCTGCGTCGGGAGGCCGCCGACGGCCACTGCCTGCTGGTGGAGTGCCTGACCCTCTGGCTCAGCAACCTGCTGTGGGGCGAGGACGAAGAACAGCTCCAGCGCGAGCTGGCGGCGCTGCCGAGCCTGCTGCCCGCGCTTCCGGGCCAGGTGATCTTCGTCGGCAACGAGACCAACCTGGGCGTGATTCCAATGCACGCCCTCGCACGCCGGTATTGCGACCTCGCCGGGGTGCTGCACCAGCGTCTCGCCGCCGTCTGCGGCGCCGTGTACTTCACCGCCGCCGGCCTGCCGCTGGCGCTCAAGGGGCCGCCGGTCTAGGGCGGCACCGAATATTGCAGACTCGCACGGAAAGCGCCGATAGGCCGGCGTTTTCTGATAGCACACCGACTTATCAGCGTCTATCGATGGGAGCTACGCATTGAATTCAACACACTGGTTCCGCAACCCGGCCGCGCGTCCGGACGCAGCCGCCGCCGAAGCGGCCGTCGCACACCAGGCCCAGCTCACCAAGCCGGCCGGGGCGCTTGGCCGACTGGAGGATCTCGCCGTGCGGCTGGCGGCGCTACAGGGGCGGGAGCGCCCGGATGTGGACCGGGTCTGGATCACGGTGTTCGCCGCGGACCACGGCGTGGCGGCGGCGGGCGTTTCGGCATTCCCGCAGGCGGTCACCGCGCAGATGGTGGCCAACATGGCCGGCGGCGGCGCGGCCATCTCCGTCCTGGCGCGGCAGCTCGGCGCGCGGCTGGAGCTGGTGAATCTGGGCACCGTGGTACCGGTGCCGGTGCATCCGGACATCCATGACGCCGTCATCGGCCCCGGCAGCGCCGACTTCACCCAGGGGCCAGCCATGTCCGATGACCAACTGGCCCGGGCACTGCACGAAGGTGCCGCGGCCGCGGAGCGCGCACTGGCGAATGGCTCCGAGCTCTTCATCGGCGGCGAGATGGGCATCGGCAACACCACCGCGGCCAGCGCTGTCGCCTGCGCGCTGCTGGACCGACCGCCCGGGGCGCTCGCCGGGCCTGGCACGGGCCTCGACGCTGTCGGCGTCGCCCGCAAGGTGGCGGTCATCGAGCAAGGGCTGGCGTTGCATGCCGCCCGGCTCGCCGACCCGGCTGCCGTGCTCGCCTGCGTCGGCGGCTTCGAGATCGCGGCGCTGGCGGGCGCCTACATCGCCTGCGCCCAGCGCGGGTTGCCGGTGCTGGTGGACGGCTTCATCAGCAGCGCGGCGGCGCTTGCGGCGAGCCGGCTCTGCGCCGGTGCCACGGACTGGCTCCTGCTCTCGCACCGCTCGGCGGAGCCGGGCCATGCGGCCCTGCTGGAGGCGCTTGGGGGCTCCGGGGGCGATGCCGGGGGCAGTGCAGCGCTGCTGGATCTGGGCATGCGGCTGGGGGAGGGCAGTGGCGCCGCCACCGCGGTGGCGCTGCTGCGCCTCGCCTGTGCCCTGCATGCTGGCATGGCCACCTTTGCCGAGGCGGGCGTCGCGGCAAGCAAGGTCTGAGGTGCGGCAACCGATGGGCGCCGACGGCGTGTCCACCCGCCTGGCCGATCTGCTTCGCCACGGGCAGACCGAGGGCGGTGCCTGCTTCCGCGGCAGCCGGGACGATCCCCTCACCGCACAGGGCTGGGCGGAGCTGCGCGCGGCAACGGCGCCGGAACTGTCCGGTGCAGCACCGGCTTGGGATTTGGTGATCACGTCGCCGGCGCGGCGCTGTGCGGAATTCGCACGGGAACTGGGCCAGCGGCTGGAACGACCGGTGCGCGAGCTGCCCGGGTTGCGCGAGCGCCACTTCGGCACCTGGGAGGGATGTACGGCCGCGGCGATCCCGGCGCCGGAGCTGGATGCCTTCTGGCGCGACCCGGGCGGTTACACGCCGCCCGGCGCCGAGCCGTTCGCGGCCTTCCGGCAGCGCGTGGCGACGGCCTGGCGGGGCATCCTGGCGGCACCGGCGCAGCGGCAGCTGGTGCTGACCCACGGCGGCGTGCTGCGGGTGATCCTCGGCGAGGTGCTGGGGATGGCGGACGCGTCGCTGTTGCTGCTGGAGGTGCCGCATGCCTGCCGCAGCCGCGTGCGGCTGCCGGATGGCGCCGGCTTGCCGAGCCTGGTGGCGCACGGCTGTGACGGGGGACCGCCGCGCGCAGACCGCTGAGCGGGAACTGGTGGGCAGAAACTGGTGGGCGCGGGCCGACCTGATCAGGCGCGCCGGGACGCCGCCGGGCGGGACGACGACGCCGGCCCGGACTTGGCGAGCCCCGCCAAGTCCTTCGCGCAGTCGGGGCAGATAGAGTGCCGGGTGCGCGGCAGCAGTTCGCTCTCGAACAGTCGCAGGCGGATCACCGCGTCCTCCACTTCGACCCATTGTTGGCCCAGGTCCACGCGCTTGCAGGAGCTGCAAATGTCCAGGCGGCGCTCGTCGGCAGGGTGATCGATGCGCAGCAGGTCCTGTGGCGAGCGTCGCTCGATGCGCACCACGCGGCTCTGGAACTCGATCTCCCGCTCCGTCTTGTCGTAAAGCATCAACATCTCCATGTGCCTGCGTGCGTCCGGTGCGTCGCAGCGGTAGCGGAAGCGCAGCGGACCCCGGCCCGCGCGCAGCCGGCCCATCAGCAGGCCGTACAGATAGCGCAGGTGCTCATCGGCAATGAAATCCATCAGAGGCCGGCCGATGATATCGCCCACGGCGATGGGCCAGTCGTTCTCGGCCGCAAAGGCGAGCCACGCGTCGTTGACAGCAATCAGGCGACCGCGTGCGTCGACGCGGTACACAAAAGTTCGGGGGTCGATTTGCTGGAACAGCCGCATGTCTTGTATCCGGTCCAACACCCCGAGACGCCGCTAGGTCTCACCAGAAAAAGATAATGCAAATCCGTTGGTCCCGCGGCATACCAGCGCCAGGTCCCGCACTTCCTCGATGGCTGATGCCCGATGCCCGTGCCGGACGGGTTGACAGGCGGCCTCCTTCCGGCTCCGGGGCGATGGGGCGCAACCTCCGAAGCACGCGACCCCGGCGGCGCTATTATCCCCAGCACCAAACTCAGAGATATGCGGGAGGATCTGCGCATGTCAAAGATGTCCGAGGCGGGAGGGGCGGACGGCTCGGCACGGCCTGCCGCGCCGCTCCCGAACACCGCGGCGCTTGGCGAGACGTCACTTGCGCCCGGCGACTACGAGCAACTCGGCCGGCGCCTGGGCAAGTCACGGTTGCGCCAGCGGCTCAATACCCAGGTCTACCATGCCGCCGGCGAGGCCCACCAGGAAGAGATCCTGTTCGGGCTCGGGCGGGTGGTGGAAATTGATGCGCTGGTGGAACGCCTCGCCCGGCTGCTCGGGATCTACCGTTGGGGTCGTAACAACTTTCTCGGCCTCAGATTGGTCGAGCACCGCATTCGCCATCCGCGGCTGCCGGCCGGTCTGGAGGGGCTCACGCTGCTGCAACTGAGCGACCTGCACCTGGACCTGGACCCGGCGCTGGGGGCTGTCATCCGCGACCGCTTGCGCGGCGTTGACTACGATGTCGCCGTCATCACCGGCGACTTCCGCAACAAGACCTGCGCCGATCAAGAGCCGTCGGTGATGGAGACCGTGACGCTGCTGGCGGCGTTGCGGGGACCGGTCTACGGCGTGCTCGGCAATCACGACTTCATCGAGATCGTGCCGCCGCTGGAGCGTGCGGGCATGCGCTTCCTGCTGAACGAGGTGGACCGCATCCGCTTCGGCGGCGCCGAGCTCTACCTCGCCGGCGTGGATGATCCGAACTTCTACCGCACCCACGATCTCGCCGGGGTGCGCGATGCGATTCCGGACGGCGCCTTCTCCGTGCTGCTCTGCCATTCGCCGGAGACCTATCGCGAGGCGGCCGGACACGGCTTCGACGTGATGCTCTCGGGTCACACCCATGGCGGGCAGTGCTGTCTGCCGGGCGGGCATGCGCTGGTGCGGGTCTGCGACGCGCCCAAGCCGATGCAGGCGGGCGCATGGCGCTATCAGGAACTGCACGGCTATACCTCCGTGGGCACCGGCGCCTGCGGTGTGCCGCTGCGCTACTTCTGTCCGCCGGAGATCACGCTGCATCGGCTGGAGCGGGGCTGAGCCGCGGTCAGCGGGCGGTGGGCGATGTTGCCGCGGGCGCCGGGCACTGCTAACGTGCCGGCGCCCGCCGCCCGTTGACCAAGGATTCTCGATGGCCACCAGTCTGCTCGCGCTGTTCGACGATATCGCCACCGTTCTCGACGATGTGGCGCTGCTCACCAAGGTGGCCGCGCGCAAGACGGCCGGTGTGCTGGGCGATGACCTGGCGGTGAACGCGGAACAGGTCACCGGTGTGCGTGCCGAGCGCGAGATCCCGGTGGTGTGGGCGGTGTTCAAGGGCTCACTGTTGAACAAGCTGATTCTGGTGCCGGTGGCGCTGGTGCTGAGTGTGGTCGCTCCTTGGGTGCTGACGCCGCTGCTGATGGCAGGTGGCTTGTTCCTGAGCTACGAGGGGTTCGAGAAGCTCTCGCGCAACTACCTGCATCCACAGGACGATACGGACCGCCACCAGGAGCTCGCCGATGCGCTGACGGACCCGAAGACGGACATCGCCGCCCTGGAGCGGCAGAAGGTCAGGGGCGCAATCCGCACGGATTTCGTGCTGTCGGCGGAAATTGTGGTCATTACGCTGGGCATCGTCGCCACTGCAGCCCTGCCGGCGCGCATCGCCGTGCTCGCGGGGGTGGCCGTCTTGATGACCGTCGGTGTCTATGGCCTCGTCGCCGGCATCGTCAAGCTGGACGACCTGGGGCTTTACCTCAGCAAGCGCCAGGGCGAGGGCCTGTGGACGGAGCTTCGGCACCGGCTCGGCCGTGCCATCCTGAGCGCCGCCCCCTACCTGATGAAGACGCTGTCGCTGCTGGGCATGATCGCCATGTTCTTGGTGGGCGGCGGCATCCTGGTGCATGGCATCCCGGCGCTGCATCACGGCGTCGAGTACCTCGCCGAGGCGCTGTACGGCCTGCCACTGCTGAACGGGCTCCTGGCACCTGTCGTCAATGGGCTCATCGGTGTCGTTGCCGGTGCCGCCGTGTTGAGCGCGGTGCTGCTCGCCGGTCGGCTGCGAGCCAGCTTTGCCTGAGCGTTCCGCCGCCTGGTCCGGGGCATCTATGGGGGCGCTGGTGGATGGCTGGCGGGCGCTGCTGCTGGCGGGGCGATTCCTGACGCGCTGGCCCTTTCCGGCATCCGCGGACGCGCCGCCAGCGCTGTACGGGCATGCGGCGCCGTTTTATCCCGTCATCGGGCTCCTGATTGGAGCTGTGCTGTCCGGCCTCGGTCTGGCCGCGCAGGCGCTCGGCGTCCTGCCGGCCGGTGCGCCAGCGCTCGCCGTGCTGCTGCTAGTGCTCTGGGTCTGGTCCACGGGCGCGCTGCATCTGGATGGGCTCGCCGACTGTGCCGATGCGTGGGTGGGCGGCCTCGGCAGCCGGGAGCGGACCTTCGCCATCCTCAAGGACCCCCACATCGGCGCCATGGGCGTGGCGACCCTGGTGCTGAACCTGCTTGCGAAGCTCGGCGCACTGGTCACGCTGCTCGGCGGTGTCACGGCCACGCTGCCGGCGCCCGCGGTGAGCGGAGCGTGGCTCGCCGCGCTGCTGTGGGTGCCGGTGCTTGGGCGGGCGCAGATCCTCTGGCTCGCGCTCACCACGCCGGCCGCCCGGCCCGAGGGACTCGGCGCGGCGCTCGGTGCCCACCTGCCGCGCCGGGCGGCCTGGCTCGCCGCCGCGTTGGGCAGCGCCGCCGCGCTGGCCGGCATCGGTGTGGCGTCGGTGCCGGCGGCGGCTGCCGCAGCGGGGACTACCCTGCTGGTGCTGTTCGCGTGGCGAGGCTCGCTGCTGCGGCGCCTCGGCGGCTACACGGGCGACGGTATCGGCGCCCTGGTGGAGCTCACCGAGACCCTGGCGTTGCTCGCCGTTGCGCTTGTAGCTGCGGTGCCGGCGGCCGGCGCTGGTTGACGCCGTCGTCAGACCGACTCGATCCCGCTTCCGAGCCCGAGTGCGTCAAGGCGATTGCCGAGGTAGTTCGCGGACGACCGTGACTGAATCGTCATTGCGGCGATGGAGGCGGATCAGGGCCGCGCCGCCACCGCGTCCATGGCGGCGTCGTAACGCGCGCCGAGGCTGTCGCGCAGGCCCGCGGCCTTGGCGCCGGCGCAGCCCCCCATGTCGCGCAGGCGCGTCAGGAACTTCTCTTGCATGCGGTCCTGGGCGTCGCGATAGTAGCC
Organism: Thiohalocapsa sp.; assembly: GCF_022340605.1. Classification (GTDB taxonomy): domain Bacteria; phylum Pseudomonadota; class Gammaproteobacteria; order Chromatiales; family Chromatiaceae; genus Thiohalocapsa. The sequence goes on along the minus strand of NZ_JAJDNQ010000027.1, from coordinate 59,456 downwards.
TTCCGGGAAGAGGTCGTCGAGCACGTCCAGCACCGTCATCTGGAAGCGGCTCACCAGTTCCTTGTTGAGGTTCTCGGTGTGGCGCCCGGACTGGTCGTTGCGGCAGCGGGTGTTGTAGAGGTCGAGCTCGAAGGCGGACTCCACCGCCTCCACCAGCAGCGCCCGGTCGGCGTCGGTGAGCAGTTCCTCGTCGATTGCGCAGGCAACCGGAGCCACGCAGCCCAGCACCAGCGCCAGCATGCAGGCTTGCAGCGCGGCGCGCGGTCGCAGGTTGCGGTTCTGGGCCATTGGTCGGACGGTGTTCGGCGCTTGTCGGGGCCGGGCCGGAGCGGTACTTTGGCTGTGCACGGGCGTCAACTGCGGCCGTAGACAGGCACTGCGGCACCGCTGACGCAGCGTGCGGCGTTGGAGGCGAGGAACAGCATCACGTCCGCGAGTGCCTCCGGGGGCACCCAGGTATCGTGGTCCGCGTCCGGCATTGCGGCGCGATTCTGGGGCGTGTCGACGGTGCCAGGCAGGATGCAGTTGACGTTGATGTCCAGGTGCTTGGTCTCCGCGGCCATGCTCTCGGTGAGAGACATGACCGCCGCCTTGGATGCGCAGTAGGGACCCATGTGGCCCTGGCCCTTGAGTGCGGCGCGTGCGGCGACGTTGACGATGCGCCCGTAGCCGCCCGCGCGCATCAGCGGCAACACGGCGCGGGCGGTGTGGAACACGGAGCGGGCGTTGAGGTCCAGCATCAGGTTCCAGGTGGCGTCGTCGGTCTCGTCCAGTGTCGGGCCCATGGCGAAGCCGCCGGCGACATTGGCGAGGATATCGATGCGCCCGAAGCGCTTCTGCACGTCGGCGATGCAGCCACTGACGGAATCCGCGTCCAGCAGGTCCACGGCGAAGCTCGCGGCATTGGCGCCCGCCGGGAGCCCATTCAGCACACGCGCCATGGCGTCGGGGTCGCGGTCGAGCAGGGCGATGCTGGCTGCGGCGGCGGCGAGCTTGTTGCACAGCGCGGTGCCGACGTTGCCGGCGGCGCCGGTGACCACGGCGACTTGGCCTTGGAATTCGCTCATGATGCACTCCTGGTGTGGCTTTGCATGGCGTTCGGTGCCGGAATTGAGGGCTCGATGCGCGTCCGTAAACAGTGTGCCGCCCCTGCCTTAGCCTCCCGCGGGCGCGCTGGCGGCGGTGCCATGCGGCGGCCAATCACAGCTTGTATGATAACCCCATGATGGTCGCCCAGATGTCCGAACCGGTCGCCGCGCGCGCCGGCGCCCGCCGCGCCGCGCGCGCCCGTGCGCCGCAGCAAGGCGGGTGCGCCGTCGTGCCCGACGACGACACCGGGCGCGCGGGGGTGGCCTGATGGAATGGTTGTTCCTGCTCCTGCCGGTGGCGGCGGCCAGCGGCTGGTGGATCGGGCAGCGCACGGCGCAGCCGCGCCGCAACGACGAGGGGGAGCCGAACTTCTTCCGCGGCCTCAATTACCTCCTGAACGAACAGCCGGACAAGGCCATCGACGTCTTCCTGAAGCTCGCGGAGGTGGACAGCGAGACCGTCGAGACGCACCTGGCGTTGGGGGCACTGTTCCGCCGCCGCGGCGAAGTGGACCGCGCCATCCGCGTCCATCAGAATCTCGTGGCGCGTCCCACGCTCGGCGCCAGCCAACGGGGCTTCGCGCTCTACGAGTTGGGGCGCGACTACATGCTTGCCGGCCTGTTCGATCGCGCCGAGAGCCTGTTTAAGGAACTGGTGGAGCGGCAGTTGCAGCAGGCGCGAGCCCTGCGCGCGCTGATCGAGATCTACCAGGCCGAGAAGGAGTGGCACAAGTGCTTGGAAACGGCCCAGGCGTTGCAGCGCATCTCCGAGGAGCCCATGAGTACGGAGATCGCCCAGTTCCACTGCGAGCTCGCCGAGCAGTGTCTGCGCGAGGGCCGCACCGAATGTGCCCGCTCGCACCTGTTGGACGCGCAATCGGTGGACCCGGGCTGCATCCGCGCCAGCCTGCTGCAGGCACACATGGAAATGACGGCCGGCGACCCGGAAACCGCGGCGCTGCTGTATCAACGTGTCGCCCAGCACGGTGCGCGCTATCTGCCCGCGATGCTGCCCGGCCTGCTGGCGTGCTGGCAGCGTCTGGGGCGGGAGTCCCTCACCGCCGAATTGGAGGCCCTGTTCCAGCAGCACCCGTCGCCGCCCCTGATGCTCAGGCTCTGCGATGCCATCGAGGCCGAGCGGGGCGTGGCCGCAGCACGCGAGTTTCTGGTGCGCTACCTGAGCCGGCGCGCCGACCTCTCCGGGGCGGAGCGCCTGCTGGCGCTGCGTCAGGTGCAGGAGCCGGCATCCGCGGAGGATCGTGTGCTGCTGGAGGTCGTCGCCCGCCAGCGCGCGGCGCAACCGGCGTATCAGTGCGAGCATTGCGGCTTCGAGGCGCGCGAGTTGCATTGGCAATGCCCGAGTTGCAAGAGTTGGGGCACCATCAAGGCCGTCGAGCCCGAGCACATTGCCGAGCCGCCGATGCTGCGCCAGCGCCAGAGCGCCTGACCGCGGTGCGTGGACGGCCGGCGCAGCCCTGACACCACCCATTGCATTCAAAGGCTTTGCCGGAGTCACGTCCGGATATCATGACCGAGACGGCCTGCAAGCAGCCGCCGCGCATCCCGATGGCAGTGAGATGACCATGACCGAAGACGCCGGCCCACGCGTTCTCGTGGCACTGGATTTCGCGGACTCCGCCGCCGCGCTGGCGCTGCTGGCGCGGCTGGACCCGGCGCGCTGCGGTGTCAAGATCGGTAAGGAGCTGTTCACCCGAGCTGGACCCGCGCTGGTCACGCGGGCGGTGGATGCGGGCTTCCCGGTCTTTCTGGACCTCAAGTTCCACGACATCCCGAACACCGTCGCCGGCGCCTGCGAGGCGGCCGCAGACCTCGGCGTGTGGATGCTAAACGTCCATGCCCAAGGCGGTCCGGCGATGCTGGCGGCGGCGCGCGAGCGGCTCGCGCGCCGCACCACACGGCCCCTGCTGATCGCAGTCACCGTGCTCACCAGCCTGGAGGCGGCGGACCTTGCCGCCGTCGGCTGTCCGGGCGAGCCCGGCGAGCGCGCGCTGCAGCTCGCCGCGCTGGCGCGGGATGCGGGTCTCGACGGCGTCGTCTGCTCGCCGCTGGAGGCGGCCGCCATGCGCCGGCGGTTCGGGGCGGACTTTCGGCTGGTGACGCCCGGGGTGCGACCGGCGAGCGCACCCCGCCAGGATCAGAAGCGGGTGCTGACGCCGGCCGCGGCCGTTGCCGCCGGCGCGGACCACTTGGTCATCGGCCGGCCCATCACCGCCGTGGTGGACCCATTGGCGGCCCTGGCGGCCATCGAGGCGGAGATCATGGCCTGACCATCGGTCAGCAGTCCGGGCGCGAACGTGCCCGGATCATGCCGGCCGTGCGGACATCCGAGCACGGGATAAGGTATCGTCCCCGCGCCGCTGTCGGGACTGGTCCCGGCACCGATCTCTTACTATTTCCAACAGCGATACAGGAGTCGACATGGCGAAAATCCGCAAGGCGGTATTTCCGGTCGCAGGGCTGGGCACGCGCTTCCTGCCGGCCACCAAGGCGAGTCCCAAGGAGATGCTGCCGGTGGTTGACAAGCCGCTGATCCAATACGCGGCGGAAGAGGCAGAGGCCGGCGGCGCCGAGCATCTCATCTTCATCACCGGGCGGCACAAGCGCTCCATCGAGGACCACTTCGACAAGGCCTACGAGTTGGAGATGGAGCTGAAGGAAGCCGGCAAGGACAAGCTCCTGAAGATGGTGCAGAACGTGCTGCCGGAGCGGGTGGACTGCATCTTCCTGCGCCAGGCCGAGGCGCTCGGACTCGGGCACGCGGTGCTGTGCGCGAAGCCCGTGGTGGGCAATGAGCCGTTTGCGATCATCCTGGCCGACGACCTCATCCGCAACGACGATGGTCCGGGCGTGGTGGCGCAGATGGCCGCGGTGTACGAGCGCACCGGCGCCAGCGTGCTGAGCGTGCAGGAGGTACCACCCGAGGAGACCGACAAGTACGGCATCGTCGCCACCGAGGAGCAGCCGGACGGCACGTTGCGGGTCGTGTCCATTGTCGAGAAGCCGAAGCCCGCGGATGCGCCGTCCAACCTCGCCGTGGTGGGCCGCTACCTGCTGACGCCGACGATCTTCGACAAGCTGGAGCAGACCACGCCAGGTGCCGGTGGTGAGATCCAGCTCACTGACGCCATCGCCGCGCTGCTCAAGGAAGAGCCGGTGATTGCCTACCCGTTCGCCGGCAAGCGCTACGACTGCGGCAGCAAGCAGGGCTATCTCGAGGCGACCGTTGAGTACGCGCTTGCGCACCCCGAGCTCGGGGCGAGCTTCCGGGCCTATCTGAAGGGACTGGCGCTTTAGTGCAGCGTTTCTCCTGATTCCGCTGTCGTTGTCGTTGTCGTTGTCGTTGTTGTGGTCGAGTATCCGACCACGACCACGAGCCCGTCGCTGCGCCGACGCCGCTCCCGTGGCAGGCAGCATCCGGCTGGAATGCCGCCACGCCCGCTTGGGTACAGGCTCTGCTCAGGCAGCCTGCCGCGAACCATAGATGGACAGCCGGTTGCGGCCAGTCCGCTTGCTCTCATAGAGCGCCTGGTCGGCCTGGTGCAGGAGTTCCTCGACCTCGCCCGCCATCACCGGGAAGGTGGCCAGCCCGATGCTGACGCTGAGTCCCACTGACCCTTTGGGGCCTTGGATGGGGTGCTCGGCAATGCGGTGCAGGATGCGCTCGCCGGCGTTGCGGGCGGCCAGCTCCGGCACCGATGGCAGCAGCACGATGAACTCGTCGCCGCCGTAGCGCGCTACGACGTCGTTCGCCCGCACCGATGCCTTGATGGCCGCGGCGACGTTGCGAATGGCGAGGTTGCCGGTGTCATGCCCGTGGTGGTCGTTGACCGTCTTCAGGTTGTCGATGTCGATCATCAGCACCGACAGCGGCTCGTCGTGGCGGCGCGCCCGCTGCTCCTGCTGCACGAGGGCCTCGTTGAAGGCGCGCATGTTCCTGAGCCCGGTGAGCTCGTCGGTGTCGGCGAGTTGCTCGACATAGGCGCGGGCAAAGCCCAAATCCGCCGCCAGCAGCGATGTGACGTAGGCCACCAGCACGAAGGGCGCAAAGCGCAGCATCAGCGAGCTGAAGATCTCGTAGTTGAAGATCTCGTTGCCGCTCACGGCGTGCGCGGCGAGCAGGTAGAAGCTGGTGACGAGCCCCAACTCCAGCAGGGTGATGACCTTGCCGAGCGTCAGGGCACTGAAAATGACCACCAGCAGGAACAGGTTCATCAGCGGACTGTCCACCTTGCCGGTATTCCAGACCGCCACCGCCGTCAGCCCGAGCATGGCCCAGGTCTCGATGGTGAGCTTCCAGCGTGTCGGCAGCGTGAACAAGTTCGCGTAGCGAAAGCCCACGACGAAGGCGGCGAAGAGTGCGCCCGCCGTCAGGATATAGAGCGGTCGGTCGATGGGCTCGTCCGGCAGGGTCATGTAGACCAGGATGAGCACCAATAGGAGCCACTCGATCTCGGCCAGGGTCCGGTTGAACCCCTTGAGCTCGATGGTGCCGGCGCCCTCTTTGCTACCACGCAGCGACATCATGGTGGTGTGGCGTCCGTTGGTCCGGAGTGGTTGGTCCCGGCGAACCGGGGCGCGCGCTCAACCCAACAATGCCTTTTCGAGCTGGTCGAGCTTGATGGCATCCAGGTAGGCCTCTAGCGTCTGCTGGTCGACGCCGCTCCCCTCCAATTGCACCTGAATGCGGGTGCCCACCAGCAACAGGATGCGGCTGGTACCGTCCGCGTGCTGTTCGAACACGCCGCGGTAGCCGGCGTGGATATAGGGTGTGGCGGCCGGGTTCGCCTGCATCAGCGAGGTCACCAGCGACAGCAGGGGCGAATCGGCGGTGATGCTGATGGTGACGCTGGCACCGTCCTGCCTGCGGTAGGTGCGGGTCAGGTTGGTGCCGGTGAACATCGCCGCGATGCCGCCGGCGTCCGAAACGGCCTCCTCGGCGGTCCAGCCGGGCAGTGGCGCCGGCAGCAGCTCCAGCTCTTGGGCCTTCAGCTTGTCACGGATCTGCGCCGCGGCGAACTCCAGCGCCTGGATCGCAACGCGCTCGTCGCCCGACGCGTAAGCGCGCTTGGCGGCGTCGATCTGGTCGGTAACCGGATCGGCAAGCGCCGAGGTGGCGGCGCACAGCAAAGACAAGGCGAGCATCGTCGGGCGTGTCAGGCGTGTCATCGGAGCAACTCCGTTCCTGGGGAATCACCGCGTTGCGGCACCTTGGGCAGGGGCCGCGGAACCGCGCAAAGTGTAGTGGATTTCCGACGGGCCGGCGACGCTTCGCGCTGGCACCCCGGCGCCGGCGGCCGGCGGCACGGCTCGGAATCGGCGCCGGGCGTCAGTACAGCAGACGCGAGAGCTTGCCGCGGTAGCCGGGGACCAGCGGGTCGTCACCGAGCAGATCGAAGATCATCAGCATGCCCTTGCGCGCCGCATCGTCGCCGTAGGCACGGTCGCGCTGCATCAGCGCCAGCAGGTTGTCCAGGGCGGCGCGGTAGTCCCCGGCGAGCACCTGGCGCGCGGCGAGGCCATAACGCGCCTCGCTGTCCGCGGGGTCCGCGGCGAGCCGTGACTCGCACTCGGCGGCGGGCGGCGCGTCGCTGGCCGCGTCGGCGAAGGCGAGACGGCCGCGCAGCCGTGCGATTTCCGGGTCTTTGGCGAGTTCGATGGGGGTGCGCTCCATGAGATCGGCGGCCGCCTGCCGATCGCCCTGAGCCAGTGCCAATTGCACCTCGGCGGTAAACAGCTTGCTGCTCTCCGGGTCCGTGGCCCGTACCTCGGCGATGAGCGCGGCGGCGGCGTCCAGCTCACCGCGGGCGATCCGCTCCGCGGCCGCGGCGAGGCGGCGGTCGCTCTCGTTCTCGACGTGACGTGCGAGGAACTCGCGGATCTGTCCCTCCGGCAGCGCGCCCATGAACTGATCCACCGGCCGGCCGTTCTTGAACAGCTGCACCGTCGGCAGACTGCGGATGCCGAAGGTCGCCGCCAGCGCCTGCTCCGCCTCGGTGTCCACCTTCGCGACCAGGAAAGCGCCGCGATACTCGTCCGCCAGCTTGGCGAGCATCGGCATCAGCTGCCGGCAGGGCGCACACCAGTCGGCCCAGAAGTCCACGAGCACCGGCCGCTGCGCGGAGCCGGCGATGACCACCTGTTGGAAGGTGGCCTCGGTGACGTTGACGACGTGGGGCGAATCGGCCATGCGGGACTCTCCAAGACTGCTGGAAACGAGATCGGGGTTGGATAAATAATTGGCGAGTCGTGGTGATTCAAGCCGGCGCCTGGCCTTCGGGGGGGCGCTGGGATGGGAGACTGTCATGGCCGATCCGTTGCATCTCGTCTGTCCGCACTGCGATGCCGTCAATCGGGTGCCCGCCGCGAAGCTCGCGCAGGGGCCATCCTGCGGCAAGTGTCACCGGCCCTTGTTCGACGGGCATCCGGTGGCGCTGGACGAGGCGCGCTTCGAGCGCCATGTCGGCCGCAGCGACCTGCCGGTGCTGGTGGACTTCTGGGCACCCTGGTGCGGGCCGTGCCGGATGATGGCGCCCGCCTTCGAGGCGGCGGCGGCACGCCTGGAGCCGCATGCCCGGCTGGCGAAGTTGAACACCGAGGAAGCGCAGGGCATCGCCATGCGTTACGGCATCCGCTCTATCCCGACCCTTGCGGTGTTCAGGGCCGGGCGCGAGCTGGCCCGGCAGGCCGGCGCGATGGACACCGCGAGGCTGGTAGACTGGGTGCGGCCCTATCTCTGATTCGGGCCGCGCGTCCGAGCGCCGCCGCCGGCGCCCATGCGCTGCCGGCGGCTGGCAATGTGCTGCCGGCGGCTGGCAATGCGCTGCCGGCGGCTGGCAATGCGCTGCCGGCGGCTGGCAATGCGCTGCCGGCGGCTGGCAATGCGCTGCCGGCGGCTGGCATGCGCGTGGACAGCCCTGGGGGCATCCTTGTAGTATCTCGCTCCACGCGCCGCGCGCGAGCGACGCGGCGGCGCGCACCCATGAAACCCCGCGGTTCGACACGGCTGCAGGCAGGATAGCCTGCGCCGCGCAGCCCCCTGTCGCAATCCCCCGTTCCGGAGGCCAACTTGCACGAGCCCGCCATCTTGGTCCTGGAGGATGGCTCCACCTTTCGCGGTGTCTCCATCGGTGCCGCCGCGCAGAGCGTCGGCGAGGTCGTGTTCAACACGGCCATGACCGGCTACCAGGAGATTCTGACGGACCCCTCCTACAGCCGTCAGCTGGTGACCCTGACCTGCCCGCACATCGGTAACACCGGCGTCAACGACGAGGACGCGGAGTCCGCCGCCGTGCACGCGGCTGGCCTGGTGATCCGGGATCTACCGCCGCTCGCCAGCAATTGGCGCCGGCAACAGGACCTCGGCGCCTACCTGCGCGCGCAGGGTGTGCCCGGCATCGCCGGCATCGACACCCGGCGCCTGACCCGTATCCTGCGCGAGCAGGGCGCCCAGAACGGCTGCCTGATGGCGGGCGCGGGCCTCGATGAGGCGGCGGCGCTGGCGGCCGCGCGCGCCTTTCCGGGGCTGGCCGGCATGGACCTCGCGCGTGAGGTAACCACCGCCGAGCCGTACACCTGGACGGCGGGGGTCTGGTCTCGGGAAAAGGGATCGCCGGAGCAAGGGCAGGGCGCGCCGCTGGCCGCCGATGACCCGGCGCTCCGCTACCACGTCGTCGCCTACGACTACGGCATCAAGCGCAATATCCTGCGCATGCTGGTCGCCCGCGGCTGCCGTATCACCGTGGTGCCGGCCGAGACGCCGGTGGCCGAGGTGCTGGCGCTGCGCCCGGACGGTGTCTTCCTGAGCAACGGCCCGGGTGACCCCGAGCCTTGCGACTATGCCATCGACGCCATCCGCAGCCTGCTGGACGCGCACATGCCGCTGTTCGGCATCTGCCTCGGTCATCAGTTGCTCGGGCTCGCCTGCGGTGCGCGCACGGTGAAAATGAAATTCGGCCACCATGGCGCCAATCATCCCGTGCAGGATCTCGCCACGGGTATGGTGATGATCTCCAGCCAGAATCACGGCTTCGCGGTGGACGAGGCCACGCTGCCGCCGGACGTGGTGGCGACGCACCGCTCCCTGTTCGACGGCTCCCTGCAGGGCATTCGCCACCGCGAGCGGCCCGCGTTCAGCTTCCAGGGTCATCCGGAGGCGAGCCCGGGGCCGCACGATGTAGCCCCGCTGTTCGACGGTTTCATCGCGATGATGGCCGAGCGGGCCTGAAGAACAGGCCTTAAGTACCGGTCGGGGTCGCGAACCGGCGCCGGCCGGCAGCATCGAAAACAAACAGCAACAGACAAGACCAAGCCGCCAGTCGCCGGCGCCATTGCGGGCGGCTGAGCCGGCGAAGAGATAAGCGATCCAGCGGCCATGCCAAAGCGCACCGACATCCACAGCGTGCTCATCATCGGCGCCGGGCCCATCGTCATCGGGCAGGCATGCGAGTTCGACTACTCCGGCGCGCAGGCGTGCAAGGCGCTGCGGGAGGAGGGCTTCCGGGTCATCCTGGTGAACTCCAACCCGGCGACCATCATGACCGACCCGGACATGGCGGATGCCACCTACATCGAGCCCATCAACTGGCGCGTGCTGGAGCGCATCATCGAGCGCGAGCGCCCGGACGCCCTGCTGCCCACCATGGGCGGCCAGACCGCGCTCAACTGCGCCCTGGACCTGGCCCGCGAGGGGGTGCTGGAGCGCTTCGGCGTGGAGATGATCGGCGCCTCGCGCGAGGCCATCGACAAGGCCGAGGACCGCGACCTGTTCCGCCAGGCCATGCGCCGCATCGGCCTCGACATGCCGCGCTCGGCCATCGCCCACAGCCTGGAAGAGGCGCAGCAGGTGCAGGTGCAGGTGGGCTTTCCTGCCATCATCCGGCCGTCGTTCACCCTCGGCGGCAGCGGCGGCGGCATCGCCTACAACGCCGAGGAGTTCGATGAGATCTGCCGCCGCGGCCTGGACCTCTCGCCCACCACTGAGCTGCTCATCGAAGAGTCGGCGCTCGGCTGGAAGGAATTCGAGATGGAGGTGGTTCGCGACCACAAGGACAACTGCATCATCATCTGCTCCATCGAGAACTTCGACCCGATGGGCGTGCATACTGGCGACAGCATCACCGTGGCGCCGGCGCTGACGCTGACCGACAAGGAATTCCAGATCATGCGCAATGCATCGATCGCGGTGCTGCGCGAGATCGGCGTCGACACGGGCGGCTCCAACGTCCAGTTCGCCATCAATCCCGAAGACGGGCGGATGATCATCATCGAGATGAACCCGCGCGTCTCCCGCAGCTCCGCGCTGGCGTCCAAAGCCACCGGCTTCCCCATCGCCAAGGTGGCCGCCAAGCTCGCGGTCGGCTATACGCTGGACGAGCTGCGCAACGAGATCACCGGCGGCGCTACGCCGGCGTCCTTCGAGCCCACCATCGACTACGTGGTCACCAAGGTGCCGCGGTTCGCGTTCGAGAAGTTCCCGGCAGCGGACTCCCGGCTCACGACGCAGATGAAGTCCGTCGGCGAGGTCATGGCCATCGGCCGCACCTTCCAGGAGTCGCTGCAGAAGGCGCTGCGCGGGCTGGAGACCGACCGCGACGGCCTGAATCCGGTGGCCAACCCGGCGGACCCTAACTTCAACAACCTGCTGCGCCGCGAGATCCGCCAGCCCGGTCCTGAGCGGATCTTCTACCTGGCCGACGCCATGCGCGCCGGCTGGACGCTGGAGGATCTCCACGAGCTCTGCGGCATCGACCCCTGGTTCCTGGCGCAGGTGCAGGAGCTGGTGAGCATCGAGACCGAGGTGAAGACGGGCGGCGGCGTGGCCCTGGACGATGCCGGCCGGCTGCGCATGCTCAAGCGCAAGGGCTTCTCGGACAAGCGTCTCGCCAGGCTGGTGGGCAGCGACGAGTCCCACATCCGGGCGCTGCGACGCCGCCACGGCATCCGGCCCGTGTTCAAGCGCGTGGACACCTGCGCGGCGGAGTTCGCCACGGCGACGGCGTATCTCTACTCCACCTACGAGGAGGAGTGCGAGGCGGCGCCCACGGACCGGCAGAAGATCATGGTGCTCGGCGGCGGGCCGAACCGCATCGGCCAGGGCATCGAGTTCGACTACTGCTGCGTGCATGCGGCGTTGGCGCTGCGCGAGGACGGCCTTGAGACCATCATGGTCAACTGCAACCCGGAGACCGTCTCCACCGACTACGACACCTCCGACCGGCTCTACTTCGAGCCGGTGACGCTGGAGGACGTGCTGGAGATCGTGCAGGTGGAGCAGCCCTTCGGCGTCATCGTCCAGTACGGCGGGCAGACGCCGCTGAAGCTGGCGCGCGATCTGGAGGCCGCCGGCGTGCCCATCATCGGCACCTCGCCGGAGGCCATCGACCGCGCCGAGGACCGCGAGCGCTTCCAGCGCCTGGTGCACGAGCTTGGCCTCAAGCAGCCGCCCAACGCCACCGCCCGCAGCGAGAGCGAGGCCCTGGAACAGGCCGCCGCCATCGGCTATCCACTGGTGGTGCGCCCGTCCTACGTGCTTGGCGGCCGCGCCATGGAGCTGGTCTACGACGACGTCGAGCTGGCGCAGTACATCCGCAACGCGGTGAGCGTCTCCAACGACTCGCCGGTGCTGCTGGACCGCTTCCTGGACAACGCCATCGAGGTGGACGTGGACGCCGTCTGCGACGGCGAGCGCGTGCTCATCGGTGGCATCATGGAGCACATCGAGCAGGCCGGTGTGCACTCCGGCGACTCCGCCTGCTCGCTGCCGCCCTACACGCTGTCCGAGGACCTGCAAGAACGCCTGCGCGAGCAGATGACCAAACTCGGCCTTGCGCTCGACGTGCGCGGCCTGATGAATGCCCAGTTCGCGATTCAGGACGACGAGATCTACATCCTGGAGGTCAACCCGCGCGCCTCGCGCACCGTGCCTTTCGTCTCCAAGTCCATCGGTGTGCCGCTGGCCAAGGTCGGTGCCCGCTGCATGGTGGGGCGGACGCTGGTCGCACAGGGTCTGGAGCAGGGAGTGCAGCCGCCGCGCTACTTCGTCAAGGAGGCGGTGTTCCCCTTCGTCAAGTTCCCGGGCGTGGACACGGTGCTTGGGCCCGAGATGAAGTCCACCGGCGAGGTCATGGGCATCGGCGACAGCTTTGCCGAGGCCTTCGGCAAGGCGGTGGAGGGTGCCGGCCAGTCCCTGCCGAAGCGTGGCAAGGCGATGCTCAGCGTGCGCGCCGCGGACCGCACCCGGCTGGTGGCGGTGGCACGGCAGCTCGACGAGCTCGGCTTCGCACTCTATGGCACCCACGGCACCGCGCGGGCGGTGCGCGAGGCGGGCATGGAGTGCGTCGGCGTGAACAAGGTCAAGGAGGGCCGCCCGCACATCGTGGACATGATCAAGAACGACGAGATCGTCTTCATAGTCAATACCACCGAGGGTGCCCAGGCCATCGCGGATTCCGCCGAGATCCGCCGCGCGGCCTTGCAGCACAAGGTGAGCTACACCACCACCATCGCCGGCGCCGAGGCCACGCTGATGGCGCTGCGCCAGGGCGATGTGCTGGAGGTCACACCATTACAGGCGCTTTACTGAGGCCGGCCGCGGCGTTAGGCTCTTTTGCGAGTCGATGACCGCCTTTGCCGCGCGGTCGTCCGGTCGGGCGGGCTCGACACATGGCCGCCCGGCCGCCATCCGGCGGCTTGCGGAAACGCCCATCGATCGGCGCTTCCCCCAGCCGCGCCGGATCATCCCCGGATCATCCCCGGATTATTCCGAGACAGCTTGCCGGCCGCGGCCCGCCGCGGCCGGATTCCAACGAGGATTTCACAGATGACCCAGGTACCTCTGACCGCCAGAGGCGCTGAGCAGTTGCGCGCCGAGCTGGAGCAGCTCAAGAAGGTTGAGCGTCCGCGCATCATCGAGGCCATCGCCGAGGCGCGCGCCCACGGCGACCTCAAGGAAAACGCCGAGTACCACGCCGCGCGCGAGCAACAGGGCTTCGTCGAGGGTCGCATCAAGGAGCTCGAGGGCAAGCTCTCCCACGCCCAGATCATCGATGTCGCCAGCCTGCCGCGCAACGGTAAGGTGGTCTTCGGCGTCACGGTGGACGTGCTCGACGTGGACAAGGACGAGGAGCATACCTTCATCATCGTCGGTGACGACGAGGCGGACATCAAGCAGGGCAAGATCAGCATCAGCTCGCCCATCGCCCGCGGCCTGATCGGCAAGACCGAGGGCGATGTGGCCCTGGTGGATGCGCCCGGCGGCAAGCGCGAATTCGAGGTGCTGGAAGTGCGCTACGAATAGCCGCATTGCGCGGTCGCGGCGTACTCTCTCCGGCAGCGGCTAGACTTTGCACGGTGCCGCTGCCGACGGTGGCGGCGCAGGATAACCCGCCGATGGAGGATACGATGCGCCAAATCCTGCTGCTCTGCTGCTGCCTTGCCCTCACCAATCCCGCGTACGCGCTGCGCTGCGGCACTGCCGTCGTCAGCGAAGGCGACAGCACCATGAATCTGCTGCGCTTTTGCGGCCAGCCCACGATGAAGGAGCGGCAGGACCGGCGCATCCTGACCCGCAGCTATGATGCCGTCCGCGGCATTTACGTCGACGACTACGTGACTGTTCCCTCCGAGATCTGGACCTACAACTTCGGTCCGCGGCGCTTCGTGCAGCGCATCACCATCGAGGATGGAAAGATCAAGCAGATCGAGAGCGCGGGCTACGGCTACTGACGGCTACTGACGGCTACTGACACGGGGGCCGGCTGCCGCGCCGATAGCGCCGCTAAGCGTCGGCGCGGCAGGCGCGCTTCGCTGTATCATGGTCGATTGCCTTCCGAACAATTGTTGTACCAACACTGGGGAGTGCGTCGCATGGCGAGCTACAAGACCAACGAATTCAAGGGCGGACTCAAGATCATGCTGGACGGCGATCCATACACGATCGTTGAGAACGAGTTCGTCAAGCCCGGCAAGGGGCAGGCGTTCAGCCGCGTCAAGGTGCGCAACCTGAAGACCGGCCGCGTAGTCGAGAAGACCTTCAAGTCCGGCGACTCGGTGGAGGCCGCCGACGTGCATGAGACCGACCTGCAATACCTCTACAACGACGGCGAAAGCTGGCACTTCATGGACACCGAGACCTTCGAGCAGCTCGGTGCCGATGCCAGTGCCGTCGGCGATGCCGCCAAGTGGCTGAAGGAGCAGGACATGTGCCGGGTGACGCTCTACAATGGTGCACCGCTGTCGGTGGAGCCGCCGAACTTTGTCGTGCTCACCATCACCCAGACCGACCCGGGGCTCCGCGGTGACACTGCCACCGGCGGAACCAAGCCGGCCACGCTCGAGACCGGCGCCGTGGTCAACGTGCCGCTGTTCCTGGAGGAGGGCGAATCCATCCGCGTGGATACCCGCACCGGCGTCTACCTGTCCCGCGCCAAGGAAGAGTGACCTCACCGAGGCCATGCCTCAGACCAACGCATCGGCATCATCGCTATCGCTATCGAAATTGCAGCAATCCGCGGGCGCTTCGACAACGATCCCGATTCGCCCGGGCTGCGATCATGCTGCACCGCAAGCATCTGATGCTTCTCGAAACATCTGACGCCCTCGACGAGATCTAGCATGGCCGACCACTGGCGCCCGCGCGCCAGCCTGGCAGCGGTCCGTGCACGCGCGCGTCTGCTCGCCGGCCTGCGCGGCTTCTTCGCCGAGCGGTGCGTGCTGGAGGTAGAGACGCCCATCCTCTCCGCGGCGGCCAATCCCGATCCGGCCATCGAGCCGCTGCACCTGGACGCGGACCTGACCGGCGCCGGCCCCGGGCGCTGGTATCTCCAGACCTCCCCCGAGCTCCCGATGAAGCGCCTGCTCGCTGCCGGCAGCGGGCCAATCTACCAGGTCTGCAAGGTGTTCCGCGCCGACGAGCGCGGCCGGCGCCACCACCCCGAGTTCACCATGCTGGAGTGGTATCGGCCGGGGTTCTCACTCGATGACCTGATGGACGAAATGGCGGCGCTGGTGCGCTGTCTGGCGGCGGACGCCGGACTGGCGGAAGAGCGCATCACCTACCGCGATCTGTTTCGCGACCGCCTCGGCGTCGATCCCTCGTCGAGCCAGTTGCAGACGCTTCAGTCCACGGCGGTGGAGCAAGGCATCGCTAGCGCCAGGGCGCTGGACCTGGACCGCGACGGCTGGCTCGACCTGTTGCTCAGCCACTGTCTGGAGCCGCACCTCGGCCAGGGCGGGCTGACCTTCCTGCACGACTATCCGCCGAGCCAGGCGGCGCTGGCCCGCATCGTGCCTGGCGAGCGGCCGGTGGCACGGCGCTTCGAGCTCTACTGGCGGGGCATGGAGCTCGCCAACGGCTTCGACGAGCTGGCCGACGCCGACCAGCAACGCCTGCGCTTCGAGCAGGATCTCGCGGTGCGCGCGGGGCGCGGCCAGGCACCGCTGCCGCCGGATGGGCACCTGCTCGCCGCCCTCGGCCACGGCCTGCCGGCCTGCTCCGGGGTCGCCCTCGGGCTGGACCGCCTGTTGCTCTGCTTGTGCGGCCACGACCACATCGACCAGGTGCTGGCCTTTCCGGTGGAGCGCGCCTGACCTGCGTCCGCGTGGTCAAGTTTGCCGTTGCGGTTTCCCTGCTCGTTTTGGTTGTGCTTGTCGTGGTCGTGGTCGTGGTCGTGGTCGTGGTCGGATACTCGACAACGACAACGACAACGAAAGCAGAATTAGGAGAAACGCCGCACTAGCCCTCCTCACCGAAGACATAATTCAGATCGATCTCGATGTCCTCGAACGGCGGTATCCGCACCGGCTCGGACACCGCTTCGACCCGGCGCTCCATGGAAAACACGACGTGATACTTGCCATCCACGAGTCGGTAGGCGATCAAGGTCTCGTCTTCCGGCGAGATGACCCAGTAGTACGGCACGGCGTTGCGCTGAAGGAGCATGAAGTGATGAAAAAGGTCCTTCCGCTCATGTCCGGGAGATGTGATCTCGCAGACCCAATTCGGGAGCACGTCCATGATCCCGGTGCGCCTCCGCGGCACGCGCTCCCGCCGCCAGCCGGCAAGGTCGTGGCTTGGGCACTGGGTCTCACTGTACTTGACGCTGATTTCCGGCATGATCCACCAGCCGCCGGGGCCGTTGCGTCGCTTGAGCCGGGCGACCTCGTCGGAAATGCCCGACTGGACCAGGGCGTGATCCGAGCGTGCCATCGGCCGCTTGACGATCTCGCCGTCGATCAGCTCGACGCGCTCCTCCTCGGATTGGAGCAAGTCTTCGACCGTTTTGAGTTTCCTGGCTTCCAAGGCGTTGCCTCCCCGGCCCCCGCTGGAGCCTCGTGCGGATACTCGGTCTGTCCGCGAGGGCATTGATCATAACTCCGCCCTCCCACGTGGGAGCGCCGTCCTCGGCGCGACGGGCGTCCAGTCGCGGCGGGGACGCCGCTCCCACGGCTGGAAGGCTTTTGGCCGAATGATGATCAAGACCGCCGCGAGCCCGGGAACCCGATCTGGATAGCGGCCGATTCTTGCGGATCGCGTCACCACGGGCAATTCCTTCGGCTGCTCGGAAACCGTCGGTGATTCATTGGCGTGCCGCGCTGTGCACGATTTTGGCTCGCGCCGAGCCGCGATGGTGCGCTCGATGCACCGTGCCGGTGCGCATCACCGGCCTCCGGTTGCAGCACCTGCGTTCGACGCCTGCCAATTTGCCGGTTCGCTGAAGCCCTTGGCGGATTGGCCCGCCCTTTGCTTCAGTTGCCGCGCGATGGCGATACGAGCGCCGCCGCCTGCGATATCAACTGACCCGGAGCATCGAGACTATGCGGATGACATCCCCCGGAGCATCCCTGCTGAAGACCTTCGCGCTCGCCGGCGCCCTGGCCCTGGGCCTCGGCGCAGGACCCCTGCTGGCCGAGGATGAGGCCCCTGCATCGGCCGAGGGCGACGAGGCCCCCGCGGCCGCCAGCGACGACACCATCAAGATCGGCGTGCTGCACTCCCTGTCCGGCACCATGGCCATCAGCGAGACGACGTTGAAGGACACCATGCTGATGCTCGTGGACGAGCAGAACAAGAAGGGCGGCCTGCTCGGCAAGAAGCTCGAAGCGGTCGTGGTGGACCCGGCCTCGGACTGGCCGCTGTTCGCCGAGAAGGCCCGCGAGCTTCTGGAGAAGGACAAGGTGGCCGCGGTGTTCGGCTGCTGGACCTCCGTCTCGCGCAAGTCCGTGCTGCCGGTGTTCGAGGAACTGGACGGCATCCTGTTCTACCCGGTGCAGTACGAGGGCGAGGAGTCCTCGCGCAACGTCTTCTACACCGGCGCGGCGCCGAATCAGCAGGCGATTCCGGCAGTGGACTACCTGAAGGACGAGCTCGGCGTCGAGCGCTGGGTGCTGGCGGGCACCGACTACGTCTATCCGCGCACCACCAACAAGATCCTCGAGGCCTATCTGAAGCAGAACGGCGTCGCCGACGAGGACATCATGATCAACTACACGCCCTTCGGTCACTCCGACTGGCAGTCCATCGTCGCCGACATCAAGAAGTTCGGCTCCGAGGGCAAGAAGACCGCCGTGGTCTCCACCATCAACGGCGACGCCAACGTGCCCTTTTATAAGGAGCTGGCCAACCAGGGCATCTCTGCCGAGGACATCCCCGTCGTCGCCTTCTCGGTGGGTGAAGAAGAGCTCTCCGGCATCGATACCAAGCCGCTGGTGGGCCACCTCGCCGCGTGGAACTACTTCGAGAGTGTGGATACGCCGGAGAACGAGGCATTCATCCAGACCTGGCATGAATTCATCAAGGACGACAAGCGCGTCACCAACGACCCGATGGAGGCGCACAAGATCGGCTTCGACCTCTGGGTCAAGGCCGTCGAGAAGGCCGGTACCACGGACCCGGACAAGGTCATCGACGCCATCGTCGGGTTGGAGACCAACAACCTCACCGGCGGCACCGCGAAGATGCTGCCCAACCACCACATCACGAAGCCGGTGCTCATCGGCGAGATCCAGGACGACGGCCAGTTCGCGGTCGTCTGGGAGACCGACGGCGAGGTTCCGGGCGATGCCTGGTCCGACTACCTGCCGGGCTCCAAGGATCTGATCGGCGACTGGACCGCACCCATCAAGTGCGGCAACTACAACACCAAGACCAAGGAGTGCCTCGGCGCCGAGGCCGCGGACTGATCCGGCAGCGCCGACTATCGGTCGGCCCCGCCGGCGCGCGCCGGCGGACGCTTCACGCGGGCAGTGAAGGGCGGGTGGTGGTGGCGTTGTCGCCGCGGCCCCCGGCGACTCCGGCTGATTCCCGCCTGACGGACCAGTGCAGCAATGTGAAGGTTCCGAAACCGGTTTTGGCCCGATGGTTGTCCGTGTCGCCCTGGAGGGCGACACTCCGTCCGCGCCCGGGAGTGTCGCCTCCAGGGCGACACGGATGGGCACTGCGAGCGGTTTCGACGTTTCTGCGCCAATGTTCCGCGCCAATGCTCTCCGTGTCAGTTCACCTAGACCCGAGACGCCAGCCCCCAGGACCTCTGCGCCCATGCGCCATCTGCGCCAGCCCAGTTTCCGTCTCCCGCCAGCACCCGTGCGCACCGCGGTACGTACCGGCATCACCGCCCTGCTGATTCTGGCCATGGCCGCCATCGGCGGTACGGCATGGGCGCAGGCGGGCGTTGACGCGGGCCTTGATCATGATTCCGGGCAGGGGCTTGCGCCTGTGGGAGCGGCGTCCTCGCCGCGACTGGGCGCAGGACAGGGCGCAGCTCGCGCCGAGGACGGCGCTCCCACCACGCGCGCGGACGGCGTCACGATCGACGCCGTCGTGCAGCCGACGGCGGCCGAGGCGGAAGGCCTGCCAGCGCAGCCACCCGTCGAACAGCGGCCGGCCGCCGCCCAAAAGGCGCCAGCACCGCCTGTGCAGACGGCACCAACGCAACCGCCGAGCCTCGAAACCGCGCTGCCCCAACTCGCCGAGCGCTCCTTCAAGGTCAAGGAGCAGGCCGCGCAGGACGTGGCGGCGAGCGGTGATCCCCGCGCCGCGGACCTGCTCGAGGCCCTGCTGGGCGGCAAGCTTTACTACCGCACGGACGATAAGCGTATCGTCCTCGCCCGGCGTAGCGGCGACGGCTACACGCTCACCGATGCCCTGAGCGGCGAGGATCTCGGCAGCGCCGGCCGCCGGGATGCGAAGAAGATCATTATCAACAACCGCATGCGTAGCCGGCTGCGCGGCGACATCGCCGCGCTGACGTTGGCGAGCCCGGATGCGTCTGTGCGCCTGTCGGCGGCCAAGCGAATGATTGACACCAAGGATGCGGCGAATATCCAGGCACTCAAGACCCAGTTCGTCGTGGAGGAGAATCCGCAGGTCCGCGATGCCATCGGGCTGGGGCTCGCCATCGCCGGCCTCCGGGCGGACACGCCCGAGGAGCGGTTGGCGGCGGTGAACGATCTCAAGGGCAGCCTCTACCCGGAGGCGCGCAATGCCCTGGACAAGCTGATTCGCACCGAGCCGGATCAGACGGTGCTCGCGGCGGCGCAAGCGGCCCGCGCCGACATCGAGCGGCGGCTCGAGAACAACCGCCGCCTGGAGACGCTGTTCTTCGGGCTCAGCCTGGGCTCGGTGCTGGTGCTGGCGGCGATCGGCCTGGCCATCACCTTCGGCGTCATGGGGGTTATCAACATGGCCCACGGCGAGCTCATCATGCTCGGCGCCTACACCACCTACCTGGTGCAGCTCGCGATGCCGAACGCCATTGACTATTCGCTATTCGTGGCCATCCCGGCGGCGTTCCTGGTATCCGGGCTGTTCGGCGTCGCCATCGAGCGGGGCGTGATTCGGTTCCTATACGGCCGGCCGTTGGAGACCCTGCTCGCCACCTTCGGTATCAGTTTGATCTTGCAGCAGTTCGTGCGCACGACCATCTCGGCGCAGAACGTCGTCGTGGAGAACCCGAGCTGGATGAGCGGCTCGCTCGCGCTCAACCCGGCGCTATCGCTCACCTACAACCGGCTGTACATCTTCATCTTCGCGCTGTTGGTGTTCGTCGCGCTGCTGCTGGTCCTGAAGCGCACCGCGCTGGGTCTCCAGGTGCGCGCGGTGTCCCAGAACCGGGCCATGGCGCGGGCCATGGGCGTGCGCTCCGCGCGCGTCGACGCGCTCACCTTCGGGCTCGGTGCCGGTATCGCGGGGGTCGCCGGCGTGGCGCTGTCGCAGCTCACCAACGTTGGCCCCAACATGGGGCGGGCCTACATCATCGACTCCTTCATGGTTGTCGTCTTCGGCGGCGTCGGCAACCTCTGGGGCACCCTGGTGGGCGGCCTGACGCTCGGCGTCGCCAACAAATTCATGGAGCCCTCAACCGGCGCCGTGCTAGCCAAGATCCTGGTGCTCGTGTTCATCATCCTGTTTATCCAGTGGCGCCCGCGCGGGTTGTTCCCGCAGCGCGGTCGAGCGGCGGAACAATGAGGAACCAGGGGCTAGATTGCTTGAAGGGCCGGAATCTTTGCGTGTGCGTCAAGTGTTGTGCGCACCGCAGCACCGATCAGACAGGGCCAAGGGTTGGAACGGCAGTCGGGCGGAGCTGTGCGGTCGCGTTTTGGGCCTCGGCCCTCGGCCCTCGGCCCTTGTTGCATGTGACTATGCAGACCATTTTTTGGAAGTGAGCCAAATGGGTCCATTGACGCCACTGAGAGGTGACACCGGCGGCCAGGTGATGCTGGCCGTGGTGCTGCTGGTGGCCATCGCGGTGCCGGTGCTGAACCTGGCGGTGCCCGACGGCAATCCCTGGCATGTGAGCACCTACACGGTGACCCTGCTCGGCAAGTACCTCAGCTATGCGCTGCTGGCGGTGACCGTGGATCTGGTCTGGGGCTACCTCGGCATCCTCAGCCTGGGCCATGGCGCCTTTTTCGCGCTCGGCGGCTACGCCATGGGCATGTACCTGATGCGCCAGATCGGCGACCGCGGCGTCTACGGCGACCCGGTGCTGCCGGACTTCATGGTGTTCCTGAACTGGAAGGAACTGCCCTGGTTCTGGCACGGCTTCGACATGTTCTGGCTCGCGGCGCTGATGGTGGTACTGCTGCCGGGGCTGCTCGCCTTCGTGTTCGGCTGGCTCGCGTTTCGCTCCCGGGTCACCGGCGTGTATCTCTCCATCATCACCCAAGCGCTGACCTATGCGCTGATGCTCGCCTTCTTCCGCAACGAGATGGGCTTCGGCGGCAACAATGGGTTGACGGACTTCAAGGATATCCTCGGCTTCAACCTTCAGGCGGACAGCACCCGCGTGGCGCTCTTCCTGGCCTCGGCGCTGGCCCTGGCAGTCGGCTACATCGCCTGCCGCTGGATCGTCACCTCCAGGCTCGGCCGCGTTGCCGTCGCGATCCGCGACGCCGAGGCCCGCACCCGCTTCATCGGCTACCGGGTGGACCGGGTCAAGCTCGCCATCTGGACCTTCTCTGCCATGCTCGCGGGTGTCGCCGGTGCGCTCTACGTGCCACAGGTGGGCATCATCAATCCCGGCGAGTTCGCGCCGCTCAACAGCATCGAACTGGTGGTGTGGGTGGCCGTGGGCGGGCGCGCGACGCTCTACGGTGCCGTCGTCGGCGCCGTGCTGGTGAACTACGGCAAGACCTACTTCACCGGCGCCTTCCCGGAGGCGTGGCTATTCGCCCTCGGCGGGCTCTTCGTGCTGGTGACCCTGCTGCTGCCACGGGGTATCGCCGGGCTGTTCCGGCTGCGCCTGCGCCGCCGCACCGAGGCGCCCGCGGTCCGGGAGGCCCGCGCATGAGCCCGGCCAGTCAATCCGCGCGGGACCTGATGCGCCGCGACCGCGCCTTCGACTTCAGCAGCCAGCAACGCGCGTGGCTCCAGTTCAAGGAGTCCATGCGCCGCGACCGGCAGTTCGACTTCATGGTCAACGTCAAGGACCTGGAGCTCGACATCAGCCACGGCCCGATCCTCTACATCGAGGATCTCAACGTCTCCTTCGACGGCTTCAAGGCCATCGACCACCTCAATTTCTACGTGGATGCCGGGGAACTGCGCTGCGTCATCGGCCCCAACGGCGCCGGCAAGACCACGATGATGGACATCATCACCGGCAAGACCCGGCCGGACTCCGGCAGCGTCTACTTCGGCCAGAAGATCGACCTGCTCCGGCTCAGCGAACCCGAGATCGCCGAGATCGGCATCGGCCGCAAGTTCCAGAAGCCGACGGTGTTCGAGCATCACACGGTGTTCGAGAACCTGGAGCTGGCCATGGCCGGCGACAAGCGCGTCTTCCCGACCCTGTTCGCCAGGCTCTCGGGCGAGCAGCGCGAGCGCATCGACGAGGTGCTCGGCATCATCGGCCTCGGCGAGCAGGCGCAGCGGGAGGCGGGCGCCCTGTCGCACGGCCAGAAGCAGTGGCTGGAAATCGGCATGCTGCTGATGCAGAACCCGCTGCTGCTGCTCGTCGACGAGCCCGTCGCCGGCATGACCCACCAGGAGATGGACCGCACCGCGGAGCTGCTGCTGTCCTTGCAGGGCAAGCACTCCGTGGTCGTCGTCGAGCACGACATGGACTTCGTGCGCTCCATCGCCCGGCGCGTCACCGTGCTGCATCAGGGCACGGTGCTGGCCGAGGGCAGCATGGAGCAGGTGCAGAACGACCCGCGGGTGGTGGAGGTGTATCTCGGCGAGTAGACTTCGGCAGAGATCACCGACGGCGAAGCAGCCATGAGCGCGGAATACGACACTGACTTCTACGCTTGGTCCATGGAACAAGCCAACCTGTTGCGCAGCGGGCGTTACAGCATGCTGGACATCCAGCACTTGGCCGAGGAGATCGAAGACTTGGGCAAGCGGGAACGACGCGCACTGAAGAGCCGATTGGGCGTCCTGCTCGGCCACATGTTGAAGTGGCAAGTGCAACCGGATTACCCGAACCGCAAGTCCTGGCGTGCCACCATCAACACACAACGTCGTGCGCTTGCCGAGCTGTTGGAAGAGAACCCGAGCCTGAAAGCACAGCTTCCCACCCTGCTGGCGAAGGCATACGCAGACGGTGTGGACCTCGCTATCTCTGAGACCCCGTTCGACTCCGGCGCCTTTCCGCAGCAGTGTCCCTGGGCGCTGCATGAAGTCCTGGGCGATTACTGGCCCGAAGCCATCGCGCGCTGATCGTGGTGGGAGTGGCACGCTTGGTGCCGCGACGCAGCTGCCTTATGGGAGCGGCATGCTTGGTGCCGCGACCGGCGGTGAGGTGATAGACGACGGTTCGAGTTGCCGCCGAGCTGCGGGTAGCCGCACGGCCCTTGTCGCGCCACAAAGGGCAGTGGCGCTCCCGCGGAGCCGGCGCGCTTGCAGTAGCCTTTGTGGGGAACAGCCCTGATGCGAGGGCAAGTCAGCGAAGCGTATCCGCCGATCGGTCCCCGGCCCTGAGATCAAACCAAAGCCCCTTTAACGTGCTCACCATCGCCCACCTCAACCAGTACTACGGCGAAAGCCACACCCTCTGGGACCTCGACGTCGAGATCCCGGTGGGGCAGTGCACCTGCGTCATGGGCCGCAACGGCGTCGGCAAGACCACGCTGATGCAATGCATCATGGGCCTCTTGCCACTGCGCGGCGGCAGTATGGACTTCCTGGGACAAGACATCGCCCGCCTGCCCGCGGAGCGCCGCGCGAGCCTCGGCATCGGCTACGTCCCCCAGGGCCGGCAGATCTTCCCGCTGCTCACGGTGCAGGAGAACCTGGAAATCGGCCTGCCTTCGCGCCCAGACGGTAAGCAACGTGTGCCGGACTTCATCTTCGAGCTGTTTCCGGTGCTCGGCGACATGCTGCGCCGGCGCGGTGGCGACCTCTCCGGGGGCCAACAGCAGCAGCTCGCCATCGGCCGCGCGCTGGTCCTCGACCCCAAGCTCCTGATCCTGGACGAGCCCACCGAGGGCATCCAGCCCAACATCGTCCACGAAATCGGCGACATCATCCGCCGCCTCATCGACGAGTTCGGCCTCACCGTGCTGCTGGTTGAGCAGAAGCTGCCCTTCGCACGCCGCGTCGCGGACCGCTTCGTCATCCTCGACCGCGGTCGGCTCATGGCCACCGGCGCCATGCCGGAGCTGAGCGACGAGCTGGTGAAGCAATATCTCACCGTCTGATCCTACAGACGGGCATCTGTATCGGTCAGGCGCACGAAGGACTGCGATCCAACCCACAGATGTCAGGCAGGAACCCTCTCGCCAACCTGGGGCCGGATACTGCGCGCAATAGACGGACAGTGAATGTCGAAGTCCGCAATCATGTAGCTGTCACTGACGTGGAGAGGGCCGCTGGCCGTCTGCTGCCCCTGATGCCGGGAGCGGTCAGCGTCCGCTCGACAGCAACACCTTGGCAGCGATCGACGATACCATGCGACCACGGTCGCGCACCGCTGTGCCAACGGCGCGCGCGTGTACTTCGTGGAGTCGACACGCGATACAGAGGGTACCCGGTCGTTCCCGCCTACTGGGGCTATACTGGCGCTGCGCTGGGCCGCAGCTCAGGCCCTCGCTTGGCGCGAATGGCCGCCAGCAACTCCTCGCAGGGGCCGTCCTTGGTCAGGTAGGCGGCGGCGCCTGCGTCGCGCATGGCGGTCGCCACCGCGACATCCGCGTGCATGGAGAGGCCGATGACCCGCACCTGGGGATTGCAGGCGAGCACACGGCGGGTCGCCTCGATGCCGTCCATGTCGGCACCGAGCTTCACGTCCATGATGATCACGTCCGGTTGCAGCTCCGCGGCCATGGTCACCGCCTGCTCGCCCGCGTCGGCCTCGCCCACCACCTCGATGTCGGCCTCGAAACGAAACAACCCGGCCAGCCCCTGGCGCACGATCCGATGGTCGTCGACGAGAAGCACGCGCCGGCTCTCGGGCATCGGGTAGAGCCTCAGCTCCCCGACGCGCGCCGCGGGCTCGGCGGCCTCGGCCGCACTGCCTTGCGGCCGCAGCGCGGCCGTCGGCACGCTCAGCGTCACTTGCGTGCCGCGTCCCGGCGCACTCAAGATGCTCATGCGCCCGCCGAGGTGCGCTAAGCGCTCCTTGATGCTGAAGAGCCCGAAACTCGTTTCGTCCGGGCGGCGCCGAGTCACCACGTCCGGGTCGAAGCCGCTGCCCTCGTCACTGACGCTGAGTTCCAGAGCGCCGCCGCGCGAGCGCACGAGCACCAGAACCGCGGTATCGACGTCAGCGTGCTTGACGACGTTCAGCATCAGCTCACGCGCGCACTCGAAGAGCAGGAAGCGCAGCTCATCGCCACCTGGCTCCGCGCGAGTCTCTGTGTGCAGGCGTAACGTCAAGCCGTGCTGCTCCTGCATGCGCTCGGCCAGCCACTCCAACGCTGCGATCAGGCCCGCCTCCCGGAGCACCGGCGGGCTCAGCTCCACGGTGAGCGAGCGCGAGACGGAAAGCGCCTCCTTGAGAACGTCGCGCACGGCGCATGCCGCCGCACGCTGGCGTTCGTTGGCGGCCTCGCGCAGCAGCGTCGAGGACTGCATCTGCGCCGCGACGAGGAGCTGCTGGAGATGGTCGTGAAGAATCTTTGCCAGACGCTGGCGCTCGTGCTGCTCCACCCGGCTCAGCCGGCTGGCGAGTGCGCGCAGCTGGTCGGCCTGGCGGCTGACCTCGGCCACCTGCGCCTTCAGGGCCCGGTTGAGCTCCACCAGCGCCGCCTCGGCGGTCTTGTGCTCAGTGACGTCGCGGACGACGCCGATCACGCGTACGGGCCGGTTGCTACCATCGGCACATCGTTCAAATTGCACGCGGCCCCTGGTGTCGTGCCAGCGCCAGCTGCCGTCGGGCCGGATGACACGGTACTCTGCCCGGTAGTCGTCGCCACTGCGCGGGTCGTAGGCGTCGGCCACCGCGGCCAGCATCCTCGGGCGGTCGTCGGGGTGCAGGCGCGCGACGACCTCGGCGTAGCTTAGCGCCTCGCCAGGCCCGACCCCCCAAATTCGACGCAGCTGGTCGTCCCAGTCCATCTTGTCGGTTTGCGGGTAGTAATCAAAGGTTCCGAACCTGGCCCCCTCCAGGGCGATGCGCAGGCGCTCCTCGCTCTCGCGCAAGGCAGCCTCCGCCCGCTTGCGCTCGCTGATGTCGTCGCCGCTCGGGCGCTCTCTCATCGGGATCTCAGTTCCGCATGCATTGTGCAGCGAGTTCCAGGCGGGGACGCTTCACCGGGTGGACTCCGTGTGCGCATTCCTGCGAAGGCTGCCGAAGCAGTTCCGAAACAAAAGCCAAAGGAAGCATTCATATAGTCAGTGCTTAGCTTGCTCGCTTGCTAGGGTCACGCGCCACTGTCAAGCGCCCAAGCACAAGACAATGAAGGAAGCGGGGGATCGCATCGTCCACTTTCCTGCTTTTTCTTGGCCAGGATGGTCAACCAATCACACGCGTTGGATGCTAGCCCACGAACGTCTGCCGCGCCGGGCATGGCCTGCGACGGTTGGTGCGAGCGCCGGGAAACGCATGACGGCCGGTCGTGGCACTCCGGCTGGCGGAAAGCCGCCGCAGCCGTCACGTCGGCCCCCCTGCCGGAAACGCCGGCCGGCCTCAGCGGGCGCCGGGCTGCCGGGCACCACGGCGTGCTCCCGACCGGCTATCAACCTGCCGCGCAGCGGAACCGACACGATGAACGGCGCATAGCGCGCCAGCGATGCTGCCAAACCGGGCCCGACAACCCCAGCCAATACCATGGCCAGGAGCCGAACCAGTCCAACACGGAGGCGCCGGTTGACGGTGGCATTTCGGGCTGAGCACAAGGCAACACGCCACTGGGCTCGCGACCGTCAGCAGCACACGAGCGCGGCACCGCCAACCCAAAGGGCAATGACGCCTGAGCGTGCCAATGACGTGTGCGCGTGGCATTTCGCTGGCGCTAGCGGCGGACCAGGTAGCGGCCGGCACTGACGCAGCCGAGCGGGATGACGACCAGGGTCAGCAGGGTCGAGACCAGCACGCCGAACAAGAGCGAGATGGCCATGCCCTGGAAGATGGGGTCGGTGAGGATGACGCTGGAGCCGGCGACCAGCGCGAGCGCGGTGATCAGGATAGGCCGGGTTCTGGCCTTGCAAGCGTTGATGACGGCCTCGGTGACTGAATTGCCACGGGCGACCTCGTCGATGGAGAAGTCCACCAGCAGGATCGAGTTGCGCACGATGATGCCGGCCAGCGCGATGAAGCCGATCATCGACGTGGCGGTGAAGTCGGCGCCAAGCAGCCAGTGGCCGGGGACGATGCCGAGCAGCGTCAGCGGGATCGGCGCCATGATGACGGCGGGGGTGACGAAGTTGCCGAACTCGGCGACCACGAGCATGTAGATCAGCACCAGCGCGACACCGAAGGCGAGGCCCATGTCGCGGAAGGTCTCATAGGTGACGGTCCACTCGCCGCCCCACTCGAAGCCGGACTTGCCGTTGTCCGGCGGCGCACCGGTGAAGAAGGTGCCGGACAAGGCGACGCCATCGGGGGTCTTGTAGCCGTCGAGCTTCTTCTCGACCTCGAGCATCGGGTACAGCGGCGCGCCGAGCTTGCCGACGGCATCGCCGACGACGTATTCCATCGGCCGCAGGTCCTTGTGATAGGCGATCGGGTCCTGTTCGATCTCGATGAACCGGCCCACCTCCGCCAGCGGCACGGTGCGCTGGCCGTCGTCGGTGGGGATCGGCAGATCGGCGAGCCGGCTCAGGTTGGCGCGCACCGCGAGCGGCACCTCAATGCTGATGAAGGTCGGCTCCAGCAGGCTGCCGCGCTTCACATCGCCGGCCTTGAAGCCGCCCAGGGCCATGTCGAGGTTGCGGATGACGGTATCCACCGAGATGCCGAGGCGCACGGCCTTCTCTGCGTCGACGTCGAAGCGCAGCACCTTGTAGGGCTGCTGCATGTAGTTGTCGACATCGGCCAGGCTGTCCACCTGCTCGAACATCGCGGTCAGGTCGGTGGCGACCTGGCGGCGGATCTTGCCGTTGGGGCCATAGACCTCGGCGACGACGGCCTGCAGCACCGGCGGTCCCGGCGGCATTTCGACCACGGTGATGCGGGCGCCGGCGTCGTGGGCCAGCGGCGTCAGCAACTCGCGGGCTTGGAGCGCGATCTCGTGGCTGCTGCGATCGCGCTCGTGCTTGTCGGTGAGCTGCACCTGGATCTCGCCCTGCCAGGGCTTCTGGCGCAAGTAGTAATGGCGGACCATGCCGTTGAAGTCGAACGGCTTGGCGGTGCCGGCATAGGTCTGCACAGCGACCACCTCGGGGATCTTGGCCACCCGCTCGGCGAGATCTCGCGCGGTGTTGACTGTCTTGCCGAGCGCCGTGCCCTCGGGCATGTCGAGCACGACGCTGAACTCCGGTTTGTTGTCGAACGGCAGCATCTTGAACGCCACCGCCTTGGCGTAGAACAGCCCGCAGGAGGCGAAGAAGGCCGTCACCAGCAGGATCAGGAAGCCCCAGCCCAGGGCCTTGCGCTCGATCAGTGGCAACAGCAGGCCGCGGAACAGACCGTCGAGGCGCGCGCTGGTGCGATGCTCACGGGCCTCGGCCTTCGCCAGCGCCTGCATGCTCGGCTTGATGCGCATGGCGAGCCAGGGCGTGAACGCGAACGCCGCAAATAGCGAGAACAGCATGGCCACCGAGCCCAGCGCCGGGATCGGCTCCATGTACGGCCCCATCAGGCCGGAGACGAAGCCCATCGGCAGCAGCGCGGCGACCACCGTGAAGGTGGCGATGATGGTCGGGTTGCCAACCTCCGCGACGGCGGCCACGGCGGTCTCGGTGTCGCTGTCCCCTTTGATGAGCCAGCGCCGGTAGATGTTCTCCACCACGACGATGGCGTCATCCACCAGGATGCCGATGGAGAAGATCAGCGCGAACAGGCTGACGCGGTCTATGGTGTAGCCCATGACCCAGGCCGAGAACACCGTCATCAACAGCACCACCGGGATCACCAGCGTGACCACGATGGCGGGCCTGATGCCGAGCGCCAGCAGCACCAGCAGCGTGACGGCGCCGGTGGCGACGAACAGCTTGAAGAGCAGCTCATTGACCTTGTCGTTGGCGGTCTGGCCGTAGTTTCGCGTGACCTCCAGATGGACGTTGTCCGGGATCAGCTGGCCCTTGAGCGCCTCGGCCTTGTCGAGGATGGCGTTGGCCACGGTGACGCCGTTGCTGGCTTCCTTCTTGGCCAGCGCGATGGTCACCGCCGGCATGCCGTCCGCCTTGGCGTCACCGGGATAGCTGGGGCCGGTATAGTAGCTGACCTGCTGCTCGTATTCCTCGGGTGCCAGCGAGACCTGAGCCACATCGCGGACGTAGATGGGCTTGCCGTTGTAGGTACCGAGCATCAGCCGCTTCACGTCCGACGGCCCGCGCAGGAAGGAGCCGGTGTAGACGGTCAGGTGGCGGTCGGCGGCCTCCGCATCGCCGGTGCGGCGCTCGGCGTTTGCGGTCTGGATGGTGCGGGCGATCTGCTCCAGCGTGACGCCGAAGCCGGCCAGTCGCTGGGGCTCCACCTCGACGCGGATCTGCTCCTGCCGCCCGCCGACGACGAAGCTCTGGCCGACGTCCGGGATCTGCGCCAGGCTCTGCAGCAGCTTCGAGCCCAGCGCGCGCAGCGCGGCGTCGTCCAGCGCCTCGGACCAGAGCGTCAACGTGACCACCGGCACGTCATCGATGCCTTTGGGCCGCACCAACGGCTCCATCGCACCCGGCGGCAGCACCTGCCGGTTGGCCTGGAGCTTGTCGTGCACCTTGACCAGCGACGGCCCCATCTGCTCGCCCACCTTGAAGCGGACGGTGATGATGCCCTGCTCGCGCTCGCTCGCGGAGTAGACGTGCTTGACACCGGGGATCTCCGACAGCAGCCGCTCCAGCGGCTCCACGGCGAGGCTCTCGACCTGCTCGGTGGAGGCGCCCGGGTACTGTACGAAGACGTCGATCATCGGCACCGAGATCTGCGGGTCCTCCTGCCGCGGCGTCATGATCAGGCCGAGGATGCCCATGCCGACCATGGCGACGAACAGCAGCGGCGATAGCGGGGAGTGGATGAACGACTTGGCAATCAGGCCGGCGAGGCCGAGGCGCTCGCTGCGGTTGGTGGCATCAGACTTGGTGGCATCGGACATCGCGTGTGTTCCGGTTGTCCTCGTTCCCGAGCTCCGCGCGGGAACGCGGCTTGCAAAGCGCTGCTTTGCGAAGCGACATGAGAGGCAGGGCTGCCGCTACCGGGTGTCCTTACGCCCGAGCGTTGCCCGGGAGCACGACCCGGGCTAGCCCCGCGCTGCGAGTCGGTTCGGGAAGCAGCGCTTCCCGCACAAGGGTTCCAAGCGGGGCCTGGGAACCAGGAGACATCCCGATCGGAATCGGGATCTAAATCGGGATCGTCGTCGAAGCACTCGCGCATCGCTTCGATAGCGATAGCGATAGCTGCGACTCGTGTTAGCGAGCGGCCGGTGGCTCGAGCAGGATGCGCTCGCCGCCCTGCAGGCCGGTCAGCACGCTGACGGTGTCGCCCCACTGCTCGCCGAGGCGCAGCAGGTGCAGTCGGGGCTGGTCTTCTTCGTCGAGGACATAGACCATTGGCAGCCCGCCGCGTCGGACGATGGCCGAGACCGGGATCACGGGTAGGGCGCCCTGGTCGCTGCCCGGCTGCGGGATCAGCACCTCGGCGTACATGCCGGCCTTGGCCGGGGCGTTGGGCTGCAGGTCGAGCTTGACGCGGACCGTGTGGCGGGTGGGGTCCGCCATCGGGAAGACCTGCGCGACGCGGGCGGCGACGATGGTGCCGGCCGAATCATCGAGCTTGACGCGGGTCATAAAGCCCGGATTCAGCGGCGCCGACAGCCGCGTCGGCACGTCGGCCTGGACTTGCAGCCGGCCGACATCGGCGAAGCTCAGCAGCGGCTGGCCCGGCTGCACCGTGTCGCCGGCGTTGGCGTGCTTCTCGGTGATGTAGCCATCGAACGGGGCGATGCTGTTCACGTCATCGAGTTGGGCGTCGATCTCGCGCAGCTGGGCCTGGGCCGCCACGAGCGCGCCACGTGCCTGCTCGATCTGGGTGCCGTACTGGTGCAGGTTCGCCTCACGAGTGATGTCGCTGTCTTCGTTGTCGCCGAAGAACGGCATCGGCATGATCTGGCTCATCATGTTGCCCTGGGTCGGGGTCGGGTCCCGGCGCTCACGCTGGAACTGGACCTCGGCGTTGCGGTAGGCCGCCTGGGCGTTGGTGATCTGCGCAATAGCCGCCTGGCGCTTGGCGCGCAGCGCGGACGGGTCGAGCGTCACCAGTACCGCGCCCCGCTTGAAGAAGTCGCCCTCGTTGCCGGCGATCTGCTCCACGTTGCCCGGCATCTGCGCCGTGAAGGTAATCTCCCGCATCGGCACCACGGTCCCGCCGACGGTGGTGTTGCCGCCGACGGAGCGGCGCTCAACGACCGCCCAGCGCGGTCGCTGCTCGCCGAGCACGGTCTGGACCTTGGCGCTGTCGGCCTGGCTCGGCAGGCTTGGCAGCGAGGTTTGGGATTGGGCCGCGGAGGTCGCGAGGATTAGGCCGGCGAGGATCACCGGCAGCAACAGACCCCGCGGCGATCGGGCCGCGGGCGGCAGTCGATCTGGTCTGGTGGAGATCATGAGTTTGCTTCTTCGTCTCTGCGCAGTCGACGGTCTGCCGTCGGGGCGGCGGCAGCATTCCGGATAACCCGCCATGGTAGCATCGGCAGAGGTTCGGGCGTTCCCGCATTCATTGTCGGTGCGCCCCGTCCGACCTATCGGGACCGATCACCACCGGCAGCGGCAACCTCGGCAACGGCCAAGAACGACCGAAGGCCAAGGCAGTATCGAGCAGTTGGTCCACGCCCAACAGCGCGCAGCGGGGCTGCCAAAGACGCCGCCGGCAACGTGGTCCGAGGCATCTGGTGCCGACCGATAGGCTACGCCGACCACGCGTTCCATGGCATTTTCACTGAAGCGGAAGACCCGGAGGGCAAAGTGGCCGCAAACATCGCGCGCGGCGTCGGCGTGCATCCCAACTGACAGCAAGTCGTGTATTCGCTGCGAACAAGCCTCCCGCCCCGCGGATGGCGTAGGTTGTCGTTGCAGATGCGATCCTCCTGAAATAACGCCAAGCCCGATGAATATGCCGCGCTTATTGACGAAGTGTCCCGCGCTTTGCTGCGGGCATCGCCTTTCTGAAGGAGCGGGGCGCGGAACGGGTCATGATCATCGGCCATAGCTTAGATCGACAATGACCGCATATGACCTGTCTGCGGGCGATCGCGATGTCAAAAAGGGCTTTGTGGCGATCGGCATGCCGAGTGGGATCGGAAACGGCGGCATCGTCACTGCTGAGCAGTCGTGGCGTCAGTGACCGCGCGATCGGCGGCGGGACGCCGCCGTCGACTTGCCGTCGACGGCGTACGTTGGCCGCGCAGGAGCTATACTGACGGATCCATTGCGGCAATTTCAGGACCTTGAGGAGGCTCTCCCAATGAAAGTCAGAGACGCGATGAACACATTCGTGCGCACCGTCACTCCGGGTACGAAGATCATGGAAGTCGCGTCGCTGATGACGCTGTATCGGTTTCAGGGGCTACCCGTGGTGGACGAATCCGGGGCGCTGGTCGGGATCATCGCAGAGCGGGATTTGCTGCACAGCTTATTCCCGAAGCTGGAGAGCGTCATGGCCGAGGGCATGCGCTCGGTGGACTACGACAAGGAGATGGGCCGCTACAAGGAAGTCCTCGGGCTCACCGTTGCCGATCTGATGACGCCCAACCCGTTCACCGTCGACCCGGACATGCACGTGCTGCGCGCAGCCACGGTCATGGTGCGCCACAATTTCCGCCGCATCCCGGTGGCAGAGGGCGGCAAGCTGGTCGGCATGCTGAGCCTCGGTGATGTCCACAAAGCGATCTTCCACGCCAGTCTTGCGAGCGGTTTGGCTGGCTGACGAGTCTTGCGCCGGGCGTCGAATCTCGGCGCTCCGCTACAAGCCGCTCCCATGGCCGAAAGTCGCCTCCCGCATTCTCGTATAGAGAATCCTGGAGCCAACACAGGAGGCGGGGCCATGAGTGCTGCCTGACGATGCGCGTGGCTGGAATCGGGCGCCGCCTCGATTCGGTGGATTGAGATTGGTGGATCAAGACCGGGTGGGAACGTGTCCCGCGGAAGTCGGCGCCGGTCGATGCGCGGATTGAGGCGCAGGTTTGGACGCAACATGCGGCGCAATCTGGGGCGGACAGTCCCCCCGATCGGGCGGGGCGGCTGCCACCCCGGCTGGTCAGAGGAACATGGGCAGCACGCTCGCGACGAGCAGCGTCGCGGCGAGGGTAATGGCGGCCCGTGCGGCGTGGTCCGACGATTGGCGCGGCAGCGCGACGGCCAAGGCCCGCGGGGCGGGCGGATTGCGGTAACGGTTCATGCTTAGCACCCCACCATGCCGCTGTGCGCGAGGAGTTGCGCCTCGATGACGTGGTCGAACGCCCGGTTCCGTGGCTGCTGCGCGATGTCGACCAACTGTAGTTCCGGAGGCGCGTAGCCATAGGGCTCGTAGTCGTCGCTGGAGTCGAGCACGCAGTCAGCGTAACCGGCAGGGTCCAGGGTCGGGTCGTAGGGGTTGCGCATGGTCGTTTCCTCCGCGTGGAAAGGTCGCAACTCGGGGGCCGAGGGCCTGCTGGATGTTATGCGAAGCGCGTGCCAGCCGGTGGTCGGTGCGGCTGAGATTCCGCGTCCGGCGCTGCCGTGTGCGCGGAAACCGTTGATAAAAAATGGCTTTCCTTGGTTCTGGCAAGCGCGGAGCGGTTCTGCGCAGAGCACCGGCGGGGCACCTGCGGTGCGCTGTTTCGACAAAAACGGTTGGTTTTGCGCGATTCTGGTGCATACCGTTTGCACGGTGCGACGCGTATTTGCGGGCGGCGGGTCCGTGGTCTCCAGTCGTGGCGCGGAGAGATCGGGCAAGAATCCGTCGTAGGTCGGGCCGAGGCACGAGGCCCGACAGCGTGCGCGTCGCAAGCGCCTGATTGTCGGGCCTCCTTCGTCGGCCCGCCCTACAGGGGCGCGGCTGGGGTGGCGGCGAGCGCAACGTCTTTGCCGTTGCGCCCGTCGTCCGTTGCCGTCGTCGCGTGAAATCCGGCAGAAGCCGGGCGGCTCAAGCGTACGCGGGCTGGAACGCCTGCTCGGGCTCGGCCACCGGCGCGTTCGCGGCGGCGTCCCAGTAGGGCGAGAGCTTGCGCAGTTGCGCGACGATGGGTGGCACCGCCTCGATGACGCGGTCGATCTCCTCCATCGTGTTGTAGCGCGACAGGGAGAAGCGCGTGGTGCCGTGCGCCGCGGTGAAGGGGATGTCCATGGCGCGCATGACGTGGCTCGGCTCCAGCGAGCCGGAGGTGCAGGCGGAGCCGCTGGACGCCGCGATGCCGAGCTTGTTCAGCAGCAGCAGGATGGCCTCGCCCTCGATGTACTCGAAGGCGATGTTGGCGGTGTTGGGCAGACGGCTGGACGGGTCGCCGGTGACGAAGCAGTTGGGCACGGCGGCGAGGATGCCCTTTTCCAGCCGGTCACGCAGGGTGCGGACGGTGGTCTTCTCGTCCTCCATGTGTGCCAGGGCCAGCTCGCAGGCCTTGCCGAGGCCGACGATGGAGGCGCTGTTCTCGGTGCCGGCGCGCCGCCCGCGCTCCTGGTGGCCGCCGCGCAGCAGCGGGCGGAAGCGGGTGCCACGGCGCAGATACAACACGCCGACGCCTTTCGGGGCGTGCAGCTTGTGGCCGGACAGCGAGAGCATGTCGATGGCGGTGTTCTTGAGGTCGATGGGCACCTTGCCGACCGCCTGCACCGCATCGGTGTGGAACATGATGCCGGCGGAGCGTGCGAGCTCGGCCATTTCCTCCACCGGGAACAGGGTGCCGGTCTCGTTGTTGGCCCACATCACCGAAACGATGGCGACCTTGTTCGACAGCAGGTCCTCGTACTGACGCATGTCGAGTCGGCCCTTCTTGTCCACCGTCAGGTAGTGGACCTTATAGCCTTCTTTCTCCAGGTGCTCGCAGAGCGCGAGCACGGCCGGGTGCTCGACGACCGTGGTGATGATCTCCTTGCGCTCGGGCTGCGCCTTGAGCGCGGACAGGATGGCGGTGGAATCGGACTCGGTGCCGCAGGAGGTGAACACGATCTCCGAGTCCAACTCGGCGCCGAGCAGCGCCTGCACCTGCTGCCGGGCGGTCTTCAGCGCCCGGCCGACGCGGTCGCCGAACTGGTGCATGGACGACGGGTTGCCGAACTGCTCGGTGAAGTAGGGCAGCATCGCTTCCACCACGGCCGGGTCGACCATGGTGGTGGCGTTGTTGTCCAGATAGATGCCTGGGGCCGGCGCTTGCGGATGGGGCGACATGGGGATTCTCTCTTGCTGGTGGCTGCTGGGCTGCGGTGTCGGGAATCAATGCGGCGCCGGCAGGGCTAAGGGCCGGAGGGCCGAGCGCCGGCGGGCTCGCGCGTGGCTCAGGCCGGGGCGTGTTGGCCTTGGGCGCTCGGCGCTTGGCCCTGCCCTAGTGGGCCCTTTGGCGCAGGCAGCACCCGCACGAACTCCCCGAGATCCTCGACGATGCGCTGCTGGATGCCTTCCAGTGTCGTCGATGCCATCTGGCAGCCGGCACAGGCGCCGGTCATGTTCACGTAGACGTTCTTGCCATCGACGTCCACCAGCTCCACGTCGCCGTGATCGCGCTGCAGGTTCGGCCGGATGGCCTCGATGGCGCTCTCGATGCGGCGGATGCGCGCCAGGGTGCCGAGCTTCGGCTTGCCCACCGGCGGCGGGGGCGCGGCGTTGGGGTCGAAGGTCTTGCCCTGCTCCGCGAGCACGCGGGTGAGGATTTCCTCGATGCCCTCATGGCAAGCGGAGCAGCCGCCGCCGGCCTTGGTGTAGTTGGTCACCTCTTCGACGGTGCTGAGGCTGTTCGCGCGGATGGTGTCCTCGATGAGCACGGCGTCCACGGCGAAGCACTTGCACACCAGAGCGCCTTCCTCGTGGTCGTCCTTCCACTCCTCGCCGCGATAGTTGGCCACTGCCGCTTGCAGCGCCTCGCGGCCCATCACCGAGCAGTGCATCTTCTCGGGCGGCAGGCCTTCCAAGTAGTCGGCGATGTCCTGGTTGCTGACGTTGAGCGCGTCATCCAGGGTCATGCCCTTGATGATCTCAGTCAGCGCCGAGCTGGACGCAATCGCCGAGCCGCAGCCGAAGGTCTGGAAGCCGGCCTCCAGGATGGTCTCGGTGCTGGGGTCGACCTTGAGAGTCAGGCGCAGCGCGTCGCCGCAGGAGAGCGAACCCACCTCGCCGATGGCGTTGGCGTCGGTGACGGCGCCGGCGTTGCGCGGGTTGAAGAAATGTTCTTTGACAGTCTCGGAATAATCCCACATGGCTCGACTCCGGTCGCTGGATTGCGGTCGCTGAATTGGGTTGGCTGGCTCGACTGCCGGAGCGCTCTGCGGCGTTGCTACGCGCTTGGAGCGATCCGATTGACAAACCTCATGGAAAGACTGGCAAGCAACATTTGAGCCAGCGCGGGGAGCGTGCGTAAGCCGCTGATCGAGAGTGTATTGTTCTCGCTGGCGCAAGCCT
This sequence comes from Thiohalocapsa sp., assembly GCF_022340605.1. Classification (GTDB taxonomy): domain Bacteria; phylum Pseudomonadota; class Gammaproteobacteria; order Chromatiales; family Chromatiaceae; genus Thiohalocapsa. Next base: position 22,735 of record NZ_JAJDNQ010000027.1, on the reverse strand, counting down.
TCGGCCTTGTCGTACATGCGACAGGTCAGCGCTTTCAGGGTCGTAAGCCCGACGTTGCTGCTTGGGATCTGGGCGGGAATTGTCGGCGTGCGTCGGGGCGCGGTGGGCGGCGCCGGGCGCTCAGACCTCCCGAAGAAAACCTGGATAGCTCGGGCTGTGGAATGAAGCCCGGCAAGGCTCCCACTGTAATCCCCTGATTGTTGGGCCTCCTAACGTCGGCCCAACCGACGACCGCCCGCTGACACAAGGTCGCAGCGGGCCTGAGTCACATCCCTTCAGTGCACTGGCCGCAATATCACGTCGAGCTGCGCGGGGTGGCCGTCGGTGAGCACGTGCATCAGGCCGGGCCGGCCGTCCCGCTCGCCAATGTGGGTGCGCGCGCCGTCGTGCAGCACGAACACGGTGACGTAGTACTGGAGGCGCTGCGCCAACGCGGCATCCTCGCCCAGGGTGATGCTGGTGGTCTCGGCCGCGCCAGTGATGTGATCGAAGGGGACACTCGCCATGTCCATCAACGTCGCCGGCATGTCGGCGACGAAGGGCTCGTAGCTGTAGAGCCGTACCTCGAGGTCGTGCAGGTGGATGTCGGGAAGTGCCGCCGGTGCCGTGACGTCCAGCGTCACCGCCGCCGTGTGCGGGGCGGGCTCGGCGGCGACGGCGTCGCTGTCGCAAAACCAGCCCGCAATCATCAGAACGGCCGCGCTCCCGACCGGAGCCCAACGCCACCGCAAGCCGTGCAAGCTAGCCTTTCGCATTCAGTATCTGCCCGCATTCGTCTGGGGCGACGTGAGCCGCCCGAATGTCGTCGCAGTTCCGGTCCTGGCGTAGCGGCGACTGCCAGCGATGGTATGCGGCCTCCACGGCTGATGCTGCGCCGCCCGGGGGCCGGCCATCCGTTCAGCGCACCCCGCCGACGGGCATCATGTCTACGTCGCAGGAGCCGCCGACGGTGATCGTGCGGGTGCCGCCGCCGCCGCGGCAGGATGCGCCCAAGTCCTGCACCCGACAATGCAGCCCCACGGGCCGGCCGTCGCTGAGCCAGCTCGGTGTTGTGCGGTAGCGACCCACCTTCGAGAAGCGGCACCCCGGCGAGACCCCGTAGGCGGTGCAGCCGCCGCCACCGCTGAGCCTCACCTTGCGGCCGTCGACGATGAAGCCGGAGTAATTGTCCTCGATGCGCACGTCGTCGCCCCAGTCCTCGGGCTCGAAGCGAAACTCCTTGAAGCGGTAGCCGCTGCCGACCCGCTCGCCCACCTGGATGCGGGTGTTGGCGATGAGCGCGTGGTCCGGTCCGTTCTCGGCGATGGCGCCCGACATGTACTCGATGCGGCTGTATTGCGGGAAGCACTTGCCCATGGCCGGCGGATGGTAGTAGTGGCGCAGCGAGGTGAGCTCGGACACGGCGTTGCCCGGGAAGACCTGCTGCAGGGCGCTGTCACCGCCGTAGAGGATGCGCTCGGCATCGCCAACGTTCTGGGTGTACATGGCCTGGATGCGGTCGTAGAAGTCCTTGTGCGCCAGGTCCGTGCGCAGGTAGCACGCGGTGAGCCCGGAGATCATCGTCAGATAGTTGTCCCAGATGTTGTACTGGGATGGGTCCGATGCGACGCCCTGGAAGTCCCCCGGGAAGCGGCAACCCTGCCGGCGCACGCACTGGCCCACGGCGCGGTTGCGGATGGACAGCACTACGGTGTTGCGCTCGCAGGCGCCATAAGCGGAGCAACCGCGATCGAGGTGACCCTCGTAGAGGGCGGTGCGCATGGCGTAGTCCAGGTGCTTGGCGCGTGCCAGCGTGGTCTCGTCCCACTTGCGGCGGTTGCGGGCCATGAAGCTGTCCCAGGCGGCCGCCAGCCTATCGCGGCGACCGGTCATGCGGTCGTTGACCGATGCGCACTGTGGCGAGTTGTGGAAGCTGCGCACGATCTTGTCCAACGTGCTCTGACCCTCGCGCTCCGCTGCCTTCTGGTCGCCACGACCGGGCGGGTCGAAGAAGGGCGGCTTTTCCAGTTGATACAGGTCGCGAACGTTGATGACGCGGTTCACGCCCGGTCCGCAGTGGTGATTGCGTACCCGCTTGGACTTCTGTGCCGCCACGGCGCGCTCGAAGGCGCGGGTGGCGGACTGGTCCGATGCCCGCGCGGCGTCCACGACGATCTCGAAGCCGACATACGGCGTGCCGCTCGCGTCGGTCAGCGCGCGGCCGTTCCGCACCACCAGGCATGGGATCACCGCGCTCCCCTGGGTCAGGCTGCCGGCCTGAGGTCCCGGTCCGCTGGCACCGATGCGGTAGGTGGGGATCGTCACCGGGCCGTTGAACTTGTACAGGGTCATCACCGGCGCAGCGGGTATGGCGGCCTGCGCGGCGGACGACAGCAGGGTGGCGGGGGCGAGCAAAGCGAGGCCGGCGAGGGCGGATCTGACTCTGGCGTGCATGGTGATTGCTGATGATCCCGATGGGCTGGTCGATGGAACGAGCATGCGGCGGGGATGATGGCACATTCCGGTTGCAGGCCGGGGATCCCACCGCGGCGCGCTGGATACCCTCCGGATGAACAGCCGTTCGGGGCCTGACTGGACGCAAAAAAAAGCCCACCTTGCGGCGGGCGGCGTCAAACAGATTGGCCCACCCAGTCGGATGGGCGAGGGCCGCGGGCAGATGGGCGCACGCGCCCGTCGGATTACATCTCGAGCTGCACGCGGAGCTTGTTCATGGCGTTCTTCTCGATCTGACGGATGCGCTCGGCGGAGACGCCGAACTGCTGCGCCAACTCGTGCAGCGTCTGCTTCTTCTCGGTCAGCCAGCGCTCGCGCAGAATGGTCTTGCTGCGCTCGTCGAGACCCTCCAGCGCGGCGAAGAGGCGCTCGCGCTGGTGCGCGTCGTTGTCCTCGCGCTCCAGTTGCGAGGCGGGCTCCATGCGCATGTCCGGCAGGTAGGTGGACGGCGCGGAGGGGCCATCGTCGTCGTCGTCGTCGTGCCCGTCGAAGGCCATGTCATGGCTCGCTAGGCGGGATTCCATTTCGAGCACGGTCTCGGGCTTCACGCCGAGGTCGGCCGCCACCTCTTCGACTTCCTGCTTGGAGAACCAGCCCAGGCGCTTCTTGGCGCTGCGCAGGTTGAAGAACAGCTTGCGCTGGGCCTTGGTGGTGGCCACCTTCACGATGCGCCAGTTGCGCAGGATGTACTCGTGGATCTCGGCCCGAATCCAGTGCACCGCGAACGACACCAAGCGCACACCGACGTCCGGCTCGAACCGGCGCACCGCCTTCATCAGGCCGACGGTGCCCTCCTGGATCAGATCCGGCAGCGGCAGCCCGTAGCCGAGATAGCCGCGGGCGATGCGGATGACGAAGCGCAAATGCGAGAGAACCAGCCGGCGTGCCGCCATCATGTCGCCGTGGTCGCGCAGGCGCAGGGCCAGGCTGCGCTCTTCTTCCTGCGTCAGCACCGGAATTTGGTAGGCGCTCGCGATGTAGGCGTCGATCGTTCCCGTCGACAGCGAGCCGATCTGGGCGATGTCTTTAGTCGGTGCTTCAGTCATAGTCGCTATACCTGAGTAATCTTCTCGGAAATCATGCTAGCAGGCGAAGTTGGCTTTGACAACGTTGCCGACCGGGTTTTCGAGCAGCTTTTGAACCGAAAGTTCCTGGGGCAAAAGCTGGACATTTCCGACTTGTCTCCATGGTAGTCAAAGACCGCCGCGACGCAACGCCTTGTGGCAGCTCTCCGCCGCGTCATCCGACGGATGGTCGTTGCGGCACCGCGCCCGGTGCTATCGGGACCCCGGTGGCCTAGCGTAAGTTGCCGAAATATAAGTAAAAACATGAACATCGGCCAGCACATTCGCGGGTACGTCCGCCTCGGACTTAGTCGTCCCTGCCGCCATCCACACGGCATGGACTCGGCGGCACGTCGTCCACGCTGCCGTTTCTGGGGCATCGCGGCGGAGTTCGTGGGATTCGGCAACGGCCTTCCCGGTGCGATGACTGGCAATTCCGCCGCCCGGCGGCACCCCTTCCGCTGAGCGGCGCTGTCATGCCGGGCCAACAACTCAGACAGTTTTGTCAGCGAAAGTCTCACATCGGTTCGGCGACTTGGCGGCCGGGGGCGCGTTCATCGCTCGGGGCGTTGCTGGCCGGACGGCGGTTGGCCGATGCGGTGCTAAGATTCTGTGACCGGGGTAGCGGAATGGTCGAGCACGGCGAGATGCGCTGGAGAACGGGTAGACGCAGCGACAATGTCGAAGACCGTCGGCGCGTTCGCTTCGGGCGCAGAGGTCCTGGCACCGGCGATGGCGTGCGGATGCCGGTGGGTAGACGCACCGTTGCCGGCGGCGGCATCGGACTGCTGATACTGGTGGTGCTCGGGCTGCTATTCGGCATCGACCCGGCCCTGCTGGTGGGGCTCACTGGCCAGATGGGTGGCGGGCCGTCGGTACCCGTCTCCGAGTCGCCCGCAGGTGCCATGGGGCGGGCGCGCGAGGATGAGCTCGCCGACTTCGTGTCTGTCGTGCTGGCGGACACGGAGGACACCTGGCGGGACATCTTCGCCGCGGGAGATGCCCACTACCGCGACCCGAAGCTGGTGCTGTTTACGGACCGGGTCAGCTCCGCTTGCGGCTTCACGGATGCCGCGGTGGGGCCTTTCTACTGCCCTGCGGATGAGAGGGTCTACATCGATCTCGCCTTCTATGACGACCTGCGCAATCGTTTCCACGCACCTGGCGATTTCGCCCAGGCCTACGTGATCGCGCACGAGGTGGGGCACCACGTGCAAAATTTGCTCGGGATCAGCGACCAGGTGACTCGCGCACAGCGTGCCGCCGGGAGGGCGGATGCCAATCGCCTTTCGGTGATGCTGGAACTGCAGGCGGACTGCCTCGCCGGCGTCTGGGCGCACCACGCGCAGCGCTCGCGCGACCTCCTTGAACAGGGCGACCTGCGCGAGGGGCTGAACGCCGCTGCTCAGATCGGCGACGACCGCATGCAGCGCCGCGCCCGTGGCTTCGTGGTACCAGACAGCTTCACCCATGGCAGCTCGGAGCAGCGCGTGCGCTGGTTCACGCGCGGTGTCCAGCGTGGGGATCTCAACGACTGCAACACCTTCGAGGCGGCGAGCCTGTGAGCACCGATCACGCGGCATTGGCTCCGAGTCGGGCGCAAGCGATCGGCCTCCTATACTGAGGTGTCGACGACCATGCCCGCGCTCATCTACAAGCCCGGAACGCCAAAAGAGCGCGTCTTTCCGCTCCGGGTCGGGCTCAACGGCGTCGGCCGGAACCGCGACAATCGGGTGTGTCTGAAACGCGCGGACATTTCCCGCAACCACGCCGAGATCGCGGTGACGCCGGAGCGTGTGATTCTGAAGGATCTCGGCAGCAGCAACCACAGCTTCGTCAACGGTCGCAAGGTCAAGATCACCGAGCTCAGCGACGGTGACGAAGTGCGCTTCAGCAGCGTGCGCCTTGCATTCCATGCCACGTTCGAGCCACAGCCACATACTGGCGAGGATGCCACGGGGGACACCGCCACGGCCTGTACAGCCACGGGTGAAGCAGCCGCGGGCGACGACGCCGAGCGCGATGGTGCCGATGCGTTGGCTGCCGAGATCGCCGCCAAGGGCCGCGTCGAGGAGGGGGTGACGCCCGCGCGGCGCGCGGAGCTCGAGGACATGGCGGCGGACATGCCGGTTCCGGAGCCGGAAGCGGGCGCGGCGGGCACGCCGTCGCTGCTGCGCATTCCAGATGGCGCGCCCAACGACCGCAACCTGGCGCGGCTGCAGATCCTGCTGGACGTGGCCAACCGTCTATCCGCCCCCACGTGCGTCGCCACCCGCATGGCGCAGGCGTTGGAGCTCACGCTAAGCTATCTCGACGTGGACCGTGTCGCGGTGCTGGAGCGGCCACCGGCGCAGGGCGATGGCGATGCAGGGCGCGAGACAGCGGATGCAGGCGGCGCCGAGGTGCCGGCGCCGGGGGATACAAGGCGACCACCGCGAGTGTTGGCCGTCCGGGCGCGCGATGGTGACACCCCGAGCTTGGATGAGCCTGTCTGGCAGGCGGCACTGGTGGCGACGGCGTTTGCCAAGCGCGGGCTCGGGCTTGTCGTCGACGACGCCGCGGACGGCGGCGGCGTACGGGTGGACCTCTGCCTGCCGTTGGGGCACGCGGCGGCAGACGCCGCGCTTTATCTGGTCAGTTGGGCCGCCGCTGGGGCCTACAGCGATGACGACATGGCGTTCATCGAGCAGCTTGCCGAGCAAATCGGCATCGCGCTCGCGAACGCGCGGGCCGTGGATGCGCTGCACGATGACGAAGACGAAACGGACTCCGAGGCGTTGCCCTCGGGCCATGCCTTCTCAGTGGTGCCCTCGCAGCTCGACTCCGCGACCGGTCCCTGATAATCCTGGCAGCCCAGTGGCCTCGGGTCATTCGCCACCGACGCAGGGATGGCGCTCGATGCCCGCCTCCGCCATGGCGACGGCGCGGAACACGGCGCGGCCCTTGTTCATGGTCTCCTTCCATTCCAGCTCCGGCACCGAGTCCGCCACCACGCCGGCGCCGGCCTGGATGTGCAGCGTGCCGTCCTTGATGACGGCGGTGCGGATGGCAATGGCCGTGTCCATGTTGCCGTTGAAGGCCAGGTAGCCCACCGCGCCCGAATAGACGCCGCGTTTGACGGGCTCCAGCTCGTCGATGATCTCCATCGCGCGGATCTTGGGTGCACCGGACACGGTGCCGGCGGGGAAGGTGGCCCGCAGCACGTCGATGGCGCTCATGCCGGGAGCCAGCTCGCCGATGACGTTGCTGACGATGTGCATGACGTGCGAGTAGCGCTCGACGATCATCCGATCCGTCATCCTGACACTGCCGGTGGTGGCGACGCGGCCGCAGTCGTTGCGCCCGAGGTCGATGAGCATCAGGTGCTCGGCGAGTTCCTTCGGGTCGGCCAGCAGCTCCGCTTCCAGGGCCTGGTCCTCCTCCTCCGTGTAGCCGCGGCGCCGCGTGCCGGCGATTGGGCGCACGGTCACCACGCCGTCCTCCAGCCGGGTCAGGATCTCTGGCGAGGAACCGACGATCTGGAACTCGTCGAGATCCAGGAAATACATGTACGGCGACGGATTCAGGCCGCGCAGCGCCCGGTACAGGTCCAGCGGCTGGGCCTGGAAAGGGATCGACAGCCGTTGTGAGAGTACTACCTGCATGCAGTCGCCGGCGAGGATGTAGTCCTTGATGCGCTCGACGGCCTGCTCGAAGCCGGCCTCGCTGAAGCCGGACACGAAGTCCGTCTCCTGCACCGCGCGCCCGCCGCCCGCCGGGTTGCGCGGAGCGCCGCGCTGCATCCTGGCCACCAGCGCGTCGATGCGCGCCTGGCCGGTGGCGGGCGTGTCGCCGGCCTCGGGATCGAGGTGGACGATGATGTAGATGCGCCCCCGCAGGTTGTCGAAGACGACCACCTCTTCGGAGAGCATCAGCAGGATGTCCGGCGTGTCCATCTGGTCCGGATTCTGGCAATGGGCCAGCTTCGGCTCGATGTAGCGCACCGTGTCGTAGCCGAAGTAGCCCACCAGCCCGCCGGCGAAGCGGGGCATGTCCGGGTGCTCGGCGACGCGGTAGCGGGCCTGGAACTGCTCGATCCAGGCGAGCGGGTCCGCGGCCTCGGCCTCTTCCACCACCGCACCGTCGCGCTCCACCACGACGCGGTGGCCATAGACCTTCAGCACCGTGCGTGCCGGTAGGCCGATGATGGAGTAGCGGCCCCACTTCTCGCCGCCCTGCACGGACTCGAACAGGTAGGAATAGGGGCCGGCGGCGAGCTTGAGATAACAGCTCAGCGGCGTGTCGAGGTCGGCGAGGGCCTCGCAGACGAAGGGGATGCGGTTGTGTCCCTGGCGCACCAGGGCGGCGAAGTTCTCGGGGGTCATGTCGGCACTCCGATGGATGCAGTTCCGGTGGATGCAGTCAGGAACGGGGCGATGATCGGTCGGGCGTCAGCTCCGCCATCGGCGCCCGGGCCGCATCGCTCGGTGGGAGTGCGTGTCGTGGTGCATGGCTGCGTTTCAGTCGTTGCGCGAAAAAGCCGCGTTGAGGACCCAGGGCTCGTGAAGAGGGCTCGCGTCGGTCGGGCTGAGGAATGAAGCCCGACGCGCCGGTTGGCATTACCGTTTGCGTGTCGGGCCTCCTGCGTCGGCCCGACCTACGACGTCAGCGTCCTTGGTCGCGCCACATCTTCAGAAATGAATCAAGCGCTTCGTTGTCGTTGTCTTTGTCGAAGTCGAAGCTGATGATCATGCTACCCCCGTCTGCGGCAGCGCCTCGTCAGCCGACGTGCGCAGCAAGCACCGGTAGCGCCTCAGGCCCTCTGCTCCACCAATAATCCATCCAGCTCGGTCAGCGAGTCGATGACGGCATCCGGAACCGCCTCGCGGATGTCGTGGCCGTGATTGTACCCGTAGCTGACGCAAACCACCGGGAAGCCCGCGGCGCGCGCCGCCTTCACGTCGCTGATGGAGTCGCCCAGCATCAACGACTGCGGCGGCGTCACGCCGAAGTGCTCCGCAGCGTGCAGCAACGGCAGCGGGCTCGGTTTTTTCTCGGACAGGCTGTCGCCGCTGATGATGATGCCGAAGTTGTCGGCGATGCCGAGGTTTTCGAGCAAGGGCTCGGTGAACCGCGCCGCCTTGTTGGTGACGCAGCCCAGCTTGAGCCCCCGTTTCCGTAACGCCTTCAAGCCCTCGACGACGCCCGGATAGAGCCGTGCATGCTCGCCGTTGTGCGCCGAGTAGAGCTCCAGGAAGATCGGGTAGGCGCGCTCGTAGTCGGCGGGGTCCGGCTCGCCGTCGAGCTGGCCGGTGAGGGCGCGCTGCACCAGGCGCTCGACGCCGTTGCCGACCCAGTTGCGCACCGCCGCCTCGCCGTGCGGCGGGCGGTCCAGCGCGGCCATCATCTCGTCGACGCTGTGGGTCAGATCCGGCACGCTGTCCACCAGGGTGCCGTCGAGGTCGATCAGGACCATTTGCGGATCGAAGGGGCGCGGGTCGAAGGGCGTCGGCCGTGACTTGTCAGGCATGCGGGATCGGCTCCGGGTGCGGTCGCTGCTCGGGCGGTTGGCGGAAAGTGTGCGGGATCTGTGCGGGATCTAGGAGGCGCCTGTCCGTGGGGCGGGCTGAGCGCGTAGGTCGGGCTGAGCGTAGGTCGGGCTGAGCGTAGGTCGGGCTGAGCGTAGGTCGGGCTGAGCGTTAGCGAAGCCCGACACCCCGACCACGACACCGGCACCGAAACTGGCCTTATACTGCGTGCGGGCACCGCGTCGGGCCTCCTTGTGTCGGCCCGACCTACGGCCCCCGGGGCTCGAGGACGCTGCCGTCAGCCGACGCTGGCAAGCGCCTCGCGCATCTCACGGATGATGCTGTCGTAGCGGTTCGGGTCTCCGTCCTGGCCCTTGTTGAAGATGCCGGAGCCGGACACGAAGGTGTCGGCGCCGGCGGCCTTGATCTCGGCGATGTTGTCCGCCTTGACGCCGCCGTCGATCTCGAGGCGGATCTCGCGGCCGGAGGCGTCGATCATCTCGCGGGCCTGGCGCAGCTTGGTGAGCGCCGAGGGGATGAAGCTCTGCCCGCCGAAGCCGGGGTTGACCGACATGATCAGCACCATGTCCACCTTGTCCATCACGTACTCCAGGTAGGACAGCGGCGTCGCCGGATTGAACACCAGGCCCGCCTTGCAGCCCTCGCCATGGATCACCTGCAGGGTGCGGTCGATGTGCTCGCTGGCCTCTGGGTGGAAGGTGATGTAGGTGGCGCCGGCCTTGGCGAAGTCCGGCACGATGCGGTCCACGGGCTTCACCATCAGGTGCACGTCGATGGGGGCGGTGACGCCGTGCTTACGCAGCGCCTCGCACACCAGCGGGCCTATGGTGAGGTTCGGCACATAGTGATTGTCCATGACGTCGAAGTGGACGATGTCGGCGCCGGCGGCGATGACGTTGTCGACTTCCTCGCCGAGCTTGGCGAAGTCCGCGGACAGAATGGACGGTGCGATCAGGTCTTCTGCGGCCATCGGAGGTCTCCGTTGGGGGCGTGCCGAAGTTGCTCGAACGGCCGGCACGGGCATGAGCGTAAACCAACAACTATAAGCGATGCGGGCGGTCTTTTCACTGCTGAGGCCGAGGGCAGAGGGGCCGGGAGCTGACCCGTGCTTGATGGCGAAGCAGCACGGGCTCGTCGGCAGCCCGTCGAGTGAGGCGTGGGATGCAGAAGCGAAGAGACCGCGGAAGTATTCGGTGTAGGTCGGGTTAGCGCGGCGTAACCCGACGATGGGCGTCGGTGATCCTTGGATAGTCGGGTTACGCGATCGCTAACCCGACCTACGATGCGCCGGATTTCGGCGTTGCGAGCAATCGTTGCCCGGTCTCGAAGCGCGTCCGCCGTTCGGGCTCGCGCCTGGTGGGTAGCGGCTCGGCGTGCATACGGGGACCTCGCTCATGGGGGCGTGTCGCGCTGGGGTATGCACTGCTCGACGATGGCCGTGTCGCCGTCGAGTTGCCAGCGGATGTCGCAATCGTAGAGCCGGAGCGCGAACTCGCGCCGCTCCGGGTAGCGGTCCATGTAACCGGGGCGCGGGTCCTCGGCGATCACCTGCTCGATGAGCCGGGCAAGGGCGAGCGCTCCGTCCGGGTCCCGCGCGGCCACCGCGGCGGCCGCGGCCTCGCTGAAGCGCGCCACAAGGCGCGTTGCGGGCTCCGGACGGGCGAAGCCGCCGGCGGCCTCCGGCAGTGCGTCGGCATAGGGGACGTAAGGCTTGATGTCCAGCACCGGCGTGCCGTCCAGCAGGTCGACCCCGGAGACCGCAAGCGCGAGACCATCGGCGTCCTCCACCAGTCCGTGGTGGGCCACCGCGGACAGTCCGATGGGGTTCGGCCGGTAGGGCGCCCGGCTGGCGAACACGCCCACCGAGCGCCGCCCGCCGAGCCGCGGCGGGCGTACCCTGGGCTTCCAGCCGGCGGTGAGGCAGTCGTCGTGGAAGACCCAGAGCAGCCAGACGTGGCTGAAGCCCTCCAGCCCGGAAAATGCCTCGATGCGGTCATAGGGTGGGTGCAGAAGAATGCGCCCGGGCGCATCCACCAGCCGCGGCTGGCGCGGGATGCCGAACTTGTCGGTGAACGGCGTCCGTGCGGTGCCGATGGCCTCGAACGCGAAGCCGGTCATGGCCGCCGGCTCGCGCCCGGCAACTGCTGCGGCTTCACGGCGCTGGCCAGCACGTAGTCGAGCCCGCGGTAGACGCTGGTGGCCTCGAGGCGCAGCGCCAGTTTGGCCGGCAATCGCGCCATCGGGTGCAGGCGGTCCAGCGTCTGCGGATGCTCGGCCAGGAAGTGGTGCAGCGGCGCATAGACGTGCTCGCGGATGGACTCCACGCGGATCTGCTCGAACCCGCTCATGGCGAGCTTGGCGTGATAGGTAGGCTTGGTGTAGGCGTTCTCGGGCGGAATGGCGAACTTGCCCGCCACTAGTCGCCAGGAGACGCGATGCTCCAGCCGCGCCGGAAAGCCGCCGATCCTCGGCGCCGGGATGATGTCCGCCAGCACCAGCCGGCCACCCGGCCGCAGCACCCGCCAGGCCTCGCGAAAGAACGCCTCGCGGGTGCGGAAGTGGAAGGCGCACTCCACCGCGACGACCTTGTCCACGCTGGCCGACTCGATGGGCATGTCCGTGGCCGAGCCCTGGCGCAGGTCGATCTGCTCGTGCAGGCCGAGCTGCGCCACCCGCCGGCGCGCCAGCTCGACTTGCGAAGCGGTGATGTTGAGGCCGACGATGCGACCGGGTTTCAGTGTCTGCGCCCAGAGGATGTCCTGGTCGCCGAAGCCGAAGCCGCAGTCGAGCACGCTGTCCGCCGGGCCGAGCCGGGCGGTCTCGCCGACCAGCATGGCCAGTGCATCGCTGGCGGCATCGAGGTCGGTCGCCTCGCGCCAGTAGCCGAGGTTCAGGTAGAGCCCGCGCTCGGTGGCGGCGCTGGTGGCGAGCAGGTCGTAGATACCGGCGGCATCGAGACCGTGAAACGGGTTGTAGAGCCAGTTCAGGTAGCCGAGGCTCTCGCGCAGGCGGTTGCTGGGCAGCATGGTGTCGGGCACGGGGAATCACACTCCGGAGGATTTGCCGCCAAGGTGGGGGCGCAGTGGCGGCGGGTCGAGGCGGGTGGGCGGCATTGCCGCCGTCGCGCGGCTGGCGCTGAAAATGGTCGTTCTTGTGAGTACGATTCTGCTTGCACTGGTCTGCGGGTTGCGCCTATATGCCGGGCCAAACTCCTGCATCGGCGGGTTTGCGCGAATGTAATGCGCCATCTCCCGCCTTCCGTCCGTCCACCTCAACCAAGGAGCACTACATGGCTTCAGCCTATCGCTATACCTTCCTCCAGCGCCTGCTGCACTGGATCATTGCCCTTGTCGTCTTCGGCCTGTTGGCCATCGGCTTCGTTTTCTGGCGCCTCGGCGACGGCATCGTGGACACCTTGGGGAAGGAAACCACCGGCCAGCTCTTCATGTACCACAAGAGCTTCGGCGTCCTGCTCCTGATCCTGATGGTGCTGCGGCTGGTGCTGCGGCGCCTGTCACCGCCGCCCGCCTACGAGAAGCCGCTCACGGGGCTGGAGAAGGTCATCTCCGGGGGAACTCTGCTGCTGCTGTACATCCTGCTGATCGGCCTGCCCATCGGCGGCTGGCTGGCGACCGCCGCGGGTGGCCACCCGGTGCAGTTCTTCGACTGGACCCTGCCTGGCTTCGTCGGCGAGAACAAGGCCCTCAGCGAGCAGCTCTTCACCTACCACGGCTACGCCGCGCTCGCGGTGGCGGCGCTGCTGGTGCTGCACATCGCCGCCGGCATCAAGCACTGGAAGCTGAAAGACGGCATCATGCGGCGCATCAGCCTGCCCTGATGGGGGCTCGATTGCCGGCAAGGCCGCCGGCAACGCTGGGCAGTCGCGGCGGCCGGGGTGTGATCCTCGCCGCCGTCGTCGGGCTGCTGGTCGTCTGCGCGCCCGCGCAGGCGGCGCGCCCGGCCCTGCGGCTCGCCACCTGGAACATCGAGCACCTCGCCGCCGCCGACGGTGCCGGCTGCCGGCCGCGCACCGCGGCGGACTACGCGCGGCTGCGCGGGGTCGCGGAGCGGCTCGACGCCGACATCGTTGCGGTGCAGGAGGTGCAGAACGCCCACGCGTTGGCGCGGGTATTCGACCCAAAGGTGTACGATCTGGTGGTCTCGGCCCGCCGCGAGACGGGCCGTGACACCTGCCGCGGCATGCCCGGCCAGCGCTTCACCGCCCAGCGCACCGGCTTCGCCATCAACCGCGAGGGGCTCCGGCACGCAGGGCTGGACTACCGGGTGCGCGAGGGCTTCCGGGAGCTGGGTGCCGACGGGTTGCGTTGGGGCACACGCATCCTGGTGGAGCCCATCGATGGTCACGGCGCGGCGTTTGAGCTGATGGCCATCCACCTGAAGGCTGGCTGCGCCTACAACCGGCTCGACCGCAACGTGCGTCGCCACCAGTGCCGGACCCTGATCCGCCAGCGCGGCGTGCTGGAGGAATGGATCGACGCCCGCGCCGCGGCCGATATCCCCTTCGTCGTGATCGGCGACTTCAACCGCGAGCTCGACCAGCCGAACGACCACTTCTGGACGGACATCGACGACGGCATGGTCTGTGACTGGCGGCCGGACGCGGACCTCGGCCGACGCTGCCGGCCCGGCAGCGAGCGCCCGGACCGGGACGCGGACCTCGTGCTCGCCGGCGCCGGTCGACCTTTCCCGTTCCCTCGCAACCCCAAGTACCCCTACGCCATCGACCACGTCGTGCTCGGCGGTGCCGCCAAGCACTGGCTGGTGCCCGGCAGCTGGCGGGCGTTCGACTACGGTCCCGGGGCCGAGCCGTCGGATCACCATCCCATCGCCGTCGAGCTGCGGCTGCCCTGACGCCCTAGGGGCGCCGAGTGGAACTCGGCGCTCCAGGGCCGGCTAGCCCAGCACCGGCGTGCTCGGCCCCACGGCGGGGCGCACCGGCTCCAGCGGCTTGCCGCTGTCGAAGGTCTCCTGCATGAACTGGAGGGCGCGCTCCTTGGTGCGGATAAAGTGCGACTCGTCGAGCAGATGGAACATTCTGCCGCGCCGCAGCGTCTCGTAGACCTGTCCCTTGAGGCTCGAGAAATAGATCTCGACGCCGTTGTCGCGGAACGTCTGGATCACGTCGCGCAGGCGCTCTTCGCCGCTGACGTCCACGTCGTTGATGCCGCTGCCCTCCACCAGCACAGCGCGCGCCTGCGGGTTCTTCGCGCGGGCCTCAAGCAGAACGTCTTCGAAGCGCGAGGCGTTGACGAAGTTGAGCGAGCCGTCGAAGCGCACCACAATGAAGTTGCGCCCCAGGGGCTCGATGTCGTTCATGCTGATGCCGGCGAGCCTACCCTCCGCGTCGAGGCCGAGGATGTCCGTGCGCGGTTTCATGGTGCGCAGCAGGAACAGCAGGATGGCGAGACCGGCACCCAGCAGGATGCCGTTGGCGAGCTGCGGCGCCATGGCCAGGGTGGCGAGGAAGGTGATGACGCCGACGATGGCCTCCTGGCGCTCGATCTGCCACGCACGCACCAGGGAGCGGACGTTGATGAGCCCGAACACGGCCATCATCACGATCAGCGCCAGCACCGCCTGCGGCAGGTGATACAAGAGCGGCGTCAGGAACAGCAGCACCAGCATGACGCCGAGCGCGCTGAGAATGGCGAACATGCCGGTCTTGGCGCCGTTCTTGGCGGCCACCGCCGAGCGTGAGAAGGAGCCGCTCACGGTGTAAGAGCTGAAGAAGCTGCCGGCGATGTTCGCCAGCCCCTGGCCCACTAGCTCCCTGCTGGTGTCCACCTTCTCGCGCGTCTGGGCGGCGATAGCCTTGGAGATAGACGTCGCCTCCATGAAGCCGATCAGCGCCATCACCAGCGCGGACGGCAGCAGGGTCCAGAAGAAGTCCATGCGCATCTCCGGCACATGGAAGCTGGGCAGCCCGGCCGGGATCGCGCCCACCACGGCGCCGCCGGCCATCAGCTTGAGGTCATCGCCCTTGACGCTGCCGATGCGCCAGATCCCGTCGCCGGCGGTCACGGATTTCGGCACCCGGCCTTCGCGGAAGAACAACTGCTGCCCGTCCGGTGTCTCGACGCGCTGAAAGCGCATGCTGTGCAGCGCCACCTGGCGCTGGTTGTTGGCACGCTTGCGCTGGTCCATCTCCCGCGTCAGCACCCGAAGGTCCGCCTCCAGCAGGGTGCGCTCGGCGAAGCGGTTCGGGTCCTTCAGGTCGTCGATGTCGCGGATCTGCTGGTTGAAGCTCGCGGTCTGCGTACCGAGCCAGTCCAGCGCGCGCACGGTGGCACCGTACTCGGCGGCGAGATCGCGCGCCTCCTGGTCCTGGATGGCCATCAGCGGCACGGACGCGTTGCGCTCGTAGCCGATGGCCCAGCTCACCACTGTCGTCAGCACCACGGCCAGCAGCACGCCCGGGATCTTCGGGATAACCCGGCGCGCACCGATGATGATGGCGAAGGTCGCCACCGCGAACGCCAGCGTCGGCAGGTGCGTATGCGGCAACTGCTCGAGGACGTGCCAGAGGTCGAGCACGAAGTTGTCGGTGCGCGGGAAGGGCACGTTCAGCAGCTTGCTGAGCTGCGACAGGCCGATGATCAGTGCCGCCGCATTGGTGAAGCCGACGATCACCGGGCTTGAGAGAAAGTTCACCAGGATGCCCATGCGCAGCAAGCCCAGCGCCAGCCGCAGCACGCCCACCATCAGCGCCAGCATCACCGACAGCGCGATGAAATCCTGGCTCCCCATTGCCGCCAGCGGCAGCACCGCGGCGGCGGACATCAGCGACAGCATCGCCACCGGCCCAGTGTGCAGCTGCGGCAGCGAGCCCCACAGCGACGCGACGATCACTGGGATGGTCGAGGCGTACAGCCCGTACACCACCGGCAGTCCGGCGAGCTGCGCGTAGGCCATGCTCTGCGGCACCAGCACCAGCGCAACCGTGACGCCGGCGATGAGGTCGCCGCGCAGCGTCGCGCCCGACATCGGAAACCAGCGCAGGAAGGGGAACAGCGTCGTCAGTGGATTCGGAGGCATGGGGATGCTCGGCGATGCGGGATCAGCTCAAAAAAACCGCATCTTAGCCGAGCAATTCCTTGCGCTGCATTGATGATAGTTTTGCTGGTGATAGACGGAAGGCTATGTTGCGCGTGTGCGACCCCATGCCTCGTCGTTGGCAGCGCCGAGCGCCGCAACACAGACTTCAGAAAAGACGCGAGCGCCGCGGAGAGCCAGGTGCTTATACACCTGCGCCCGGCAGCATCCGGGCCGCCGGTGCCGTGCGCAGGAGCTCGTTGTGCGGGATGTCAGAACTTGGTCACCACGACGTTCACGCCATCCTCGGCGCCGATGTCGAAGGTGTTGCCGCTCGCCTGACTGACACTGCCGATCTGCTCCACGACGAACGCAGGATCGGCGGCGGCGTTGATGACGAGCCCGTTCTCGTTGCCGTCGGAGATGACCAGTGTTGCGGCGTCGGGCCGGCTGATCGAAATCCCCTCGGACGGGGACAGGATGGTCAGGTGCGCGTTGAGAAAGTGGACTTCCAGCGACGACGGGTCGCGGTTTGCCTCCAGGAACGAAGACGCCGCGCCGACGGCGCCGGTGCGGACCTGCTCGATGAGCGACGACGCCGTCGACTTCGCCCTGTCAGCGATCTCGCGGGCGCGCTCGCTGTCGGCCGCGTCCTTGACCGATGCGATGGCCTTGTCTAACTGCTCTTTCCAGGTCATGGCAACCTCCAGGTGGTTTGTGGTGAGGCTCATGGCCTCCGCACCCGGATAGTGGAGCGATTTCCGCCAGCCTCAATATCCGCTCGACGCTGATTCGGGCATCCGAGAAGTCGCGCTGGGCGGGTGCTCGAACGATGTGGCGGCGGGGAGACGCAGCCGTCGGCCGGTCTTCGCCAAGAGATCGGCGCGTTCCCAGTGCGGGTATGGAAGCATTCCGATACCGTGCTTGGGCGGATGTTTCTCCGTGTCGCCCTCCAGGGCGACACGGATAGGCACTGTGAGCGGCCTCGTCATTTCCGCGCCGGCGCACTAGTCGCCGTCGCCACCGCGCTCCCACCGGCGCCAGCGCGTCAGATCGGCCCCGTCGCTGATGGCCAGCCCGATCTGCTGCACCATCGCGAGCTCGTCGGCAAAGCCGGACGGCACCTCGTCGGCGCCGGAGTAGTAGAGCCGAAAGCGGCCGTCGGGCATCGGCACGACGCAGGGCGTGCCGACCGCGAAGGCGTCCCAGCGTCCGGAGCCCGACGGCGCATGCGCGAAGACGGCACCGCCCGGCTCAGCTCCCGGCACACGCGACCAGTAGAGACCGTCGGGCGACGCCGCGAGCCCAATGGAGCGGTGGCCATCCCGGCACACACCCTGGTAGAGCATCCGCCAGTCCGAGCCGCCGTGCTGCCCGGGCGGCAGGAGTTCCGGCAGGGTGACGCCGGTCTCGTCGAAGGCGCCGGGTTCGCCGGAGCCGAAGATCTCGCCCAGGCGCTGCCACGCCAGCCCGTCGTCGGACTCGGCGGCGCCGATGGCGAACTGCATCCGCTCCGGGTCCAGGCCGTGGTAGTACATTCGCCAGCGCCCGTCCGGCAGCCGCAGCACCCGCGGCCAGCCGCAGGTGGCCTGGTCGAATGCGCCGGGCGGGCCGACGTCGAGCAGGGCACCGCGATGCGGTCCATCGATCCGCTGCCACTGGATGCCGTCCGTCGAGCGGGCGCAGCCGATGCGCAGTCGGAGCCCCTTCACCTCGAAGCGGCCGAACCGAAAGCGCTCCTCATCACCGCCGAAGTACCAGAGCCGGAAGCCCGTTTCGTCCCGGGTGACGGAGCCGACGCCAACATGGGTGGAGTCGAACCGACGCGGGTCCGGATGCGGATCGAGCACCGCGCCCCGCGTGCCGGGGCCGGCCACCCGCTGCCAGTTCAGCCCGTCCTCCGAGCGTGCCAGCCCGATGCGGCCGGTGGGCAGGCCGACCTGCCGGTCGAAGCTGCGGTCACGGCCGTAGTACCAGAGCAGCCAGATCCCGTCCGCCTGCCGCAGCACGCGCGGTCCGGACACGCGCTCGTCGTCCCAGTTCCCCGGCGGGCCGGGGTGGAGCAGCAGGCCGGGCTCTTCGATCGTGTGGGTGGACATGGGGCGCACCTCGGGGTTGCGGCGGTCAGGACTCGGTCGGTTCCGCTGATATGGTAGCTCGCGATTCGTTCCACCCGGGACTCGCCTGCGCGGGATCAGCTTCGCGCGCAGGCGCTCGTCGCGGCACTCGACGATCAGGGGCTGAAAGCGGCTGTCGTAGCAGAGGTCCTTCAGCAGCCGCTGGAAGCCGGGCTGTGCTTCGGCGCCAGCTCGGTGGCGTGGGAGGTGGAAGCCGTGGTCGTTGTCGATCACGGGGTATCCGAGTGGTGGTGCTGCCGCCTGCAGGTCAACGCCGCGGGCGTTGATGGTGAAGTGCACGGCTGCTTCCCCGTCCCGACCGGCCGGCGAGACGCCGACGGCGTGGGAGACAGGCATGACTCGGCGCCTGCTCCCGCGCCGGCCTCGACGGCCCGCCGATAGCCATCCAAGGTCCGCACCACCGGATGGCTGCGGCGCCAGGCGCCGTCGCTGTACCGCAGCAGTGTCAGGCTAGTGCACCAGTGCACAAGTCCCGAGACCGTCTCAGGTCGTGGTCGTGGTCGTAATCGGATACTCGACAAAGACCACGACAACGACAACGAAGGCAAAGATAGGTGAAACGGGGCACTAGTTGTCGCCAGGCTCCACGCAGCAGGATGTCCTGCACCGCCCGCAACCCGGCGTCGCAGGGCGCGCCGTCGCGCTCGCTGAGCTTGATTATCGGCAGCACCAGGTCCGCGTCCAGCTTGCCGACTAGATCTTCTGGATCGGAGCGCTTCCGTCTACTGCCCATGATAGTTGCCGATTCCGCCGTTTGAAATTGTGACGCCGAGGGAGGCTTCGGGTGGGGGGCGTGCGGGGGGCTTCCGGGCTGTGGTGGCGCCGACGGTGTATCGAGTGTCGCCCTGGAGGGCGACACTCCGGGCGACGCCGGTGGGATTACGCCGCGGACGGCAGCTCCAGCTCGCGCCAGAGCGCAAGCGGCGCCTCGGCCTGGTTCATGGTGTAGAAGTGCAGCCCCGGGGCGCCGCCTTCGAGCAGGCGGCGGCAGAGGTCGAGCGCCACCTCGTGGCCGAAGGCGCGGATGGACGCCTTATCGTCGCCGTACGCCTCCAGGCGCTTGCGGATATAGCGCGGAATCTCGGCACCGCAGGCGTCGGAAAAGCGGGCGAGCTGGGTGTAGTTGGTGATGGGCATGATGCCCGGGACGACGGGGATCTGAATGTCTTGCTCCTCGCAGAGCTCGACGAACTCGAAGTAGGCGTCGGGGTTGTAGAAGTATTGGGTGATGGCCGCGTCGGCGCCGGCCTCCACCTTGCGCTTGAAGTTGGCGAGGTCGGCGTTGGCGTTGGGCGCCTGCGGGTGGAACTCGGGGTAGGCGGCGACTTCGATGTGGAAGCGATCGCCGTATTCGCGGCGCAGGAAGCTCACCAGCTCGTTGGCATAGCGAAAGGTGCCGAGTCCGCTGCGGCCCATGCCAGAGGGCATGTCGCCACGCAGCGCCACGATGCGGTGGATGCCGAGGCTGATGTAATGATCGACGATGTCGCGGATCTCTGCCTCGTCGGAGCCGATGCAGGCCAGGTGCGGTGCGGTCTCGATGCCCTGGGAGCAAAGCCAGTCGACGGTCTCGAAGGTGCGCTCCCGGGTGGAGCCGCCGGCGCCGTAGGTGCAGGAGAAATAGGCGGGGCCGGCGGCGTTGAGCTCGGCCACGGTGCCTTTGAGCTTCTCCATGCCCTCGGGCGTCTTGGGTGGGAAGAGCTCGAAGCTGAAGGTGCGGGTGTCTTGCGTGTTCATGACGGATACCGGTATTTCGTGCTCGATGGGGTTGCCAATAGCCGAAGGCCGGCATCGGATGCGGAACCCGATGCCGGCCTTCGTCGCGATGTGCCTAGAACCTAGAACCTAGAACCTAGGCCCTAGCCCCTCATCAGTACCGGTAATGATCCGTCTTGAACGGCCCCTCGACGGTGACGCCGATGTACTCGGCCTGGTCCGGGCGCAGCGTGGTGAGCTTGACGCCGATCTTCTCCAGGTGCAGCCGCGCGACCTCCTCATCGAGGTGCTTCGGCAGCACGTAGACGCCGATGGGGTAGGCCTCCGGCTTGGTGAACAGCTCGATCTGCGCCAGCACCTGGTTGGTGAAGGAGTTGGACATGACGAAGCTCGGGTGGCCCGTCGCGCAGCCCAGGTTCACCAGCCGGCCCTTGGCGAGCAGGGTGATGCGGTGGCCGTCCGGGAATACGATCTGATCCACCTGCGGCTTGATCTCGATCCACTCGTACTTGGCCAGCGTGTGGACCTGGATCTCGTTGTCGAAGTGGCCGATGTTGCAGACGATGGCCTGGTCCTTCATCTTGAGCATGTGCGCTTCGGTGATGATGTCCTTGTTGCCGGTGCAGGTGACGAAGATGTCCGCCTGGTCGCAGACGTCATCGAGGCGCACGACGCGGTAGCCCTCCATCGCGGCCTGGAGCGCGCAGATGGGGTCGATCTCGGTCACCCAGACGTTGGCGCCTAAGCCCCGCAGCGACGCCGCCGAGCCCTTGCCCACGTCGCCGTAGCCGCAGACCACGGCGACCTTACCCGCGATCATCACGTCGGTGGCGCGCTTGATGGCGTCCACCAGCGACTCGCGGCAGCCGTACAGGTTGTCGAACTTGGACTTGGTGACCGAGTCGTTCACGTTCATGGCCGGGAAGAGCAGGGTGCCCTTCTTGTGCATCTCATACAGGCGATGCACGCCGGTGGTGGTCTCCTCGGTGACGCCCTTGATGCCCTCGGCCGTGCGGTGCCAGTGGCGGTTGTCGCGCTCGAAGGTGCGCCCCAGCACGCCGAGCACGGCGGTCCACTCCTCGTTGTCGTCGGCGGTGGGCGCGGGCACGGCTCCGGCCTTCTCGTACTCGACGCCCTTGTGCACCAGCAGCGTCGCGTCGCCGCCGTCGTCGAGGATCATGTTCGGGCCCTGGCCGTCCGGCCAGTTCAGCACCTGCTCGGTGCACCACCAGTACTCTTCCAGCGTCTCACCCTTCCAGGCGTAGACCGGAATGCCGCGGGCGGCAATGGCGGCGGCGGCGTGGTCCTGGGTGCTGAAGATGTTGCACGAGCACCAGCGCACCTCGGCGCCGAGCTCCACCAGGGTCTCGATCAGCACCGCCGTCTGGATGGTCATGTGCAGGCTGCCGGTGATGCGCGCGCCCTTGAGCGGCTTGTCCGGGCCGTACTTCTTGCGGATGGCCATCAGGCCGGGCATCTCGGTCTCGGCGATGTCCATCTCCTTGCGGCCGAAGTCGGCCTGGGAAATGTCGGCAACCTTGTAGTCGGTGAAGTCTTGCTCACTCATGGTAGTCAGCTCCTTAAGCTCTGAGCATCGTGAGTGAGCGCCGTTGAAACGGTTTGTACCCGCGACCGAGCCTGGCAGGGCGACAGGCCCTGTTGCAGCGCTCCTCGGGACGGGGGTAGGCAAGCTGGACGATGTGCTCGATCCGGCCTCGTGCACGCGGCAGGCGGACACTGGCCGAGAACGGCTCTGGCCGCACAAGCGGTTGGAGCGCCGGCGGGCGAAGACGATGGCGGAGCGCCCGGTCGGGATCGACAAACTGGCGCAGCGCCGGCGTCACCGTGGCGCAGCATTCTAACGCGATCGGTCACGGGCTTGTCCAGCCGGTGGCCGTTGGATCGGGCGCGCTCGCACTCTGCGTCGGCGCGTTGGGCGCGGGGTAACCCGAGCGCCCTCCGCGCGGTCGGGCAGGTCGCCGTCTTCGCCGGCGCATTCTCGTGGATGTGGGCTCGAAGGTGATGGTCGTGCGCAGGCCAACCTTGAACCGGGTTAATTCCGGGGGCAGTGCGGCCTGGCAAGGCCGCGTGTTCTAGCGGGTGAGAGTCCCGCCTGGGTAATCGTGAGCCGCGAGTCCAGTATCGAGCCTTGCGGCGCGGGTGGTAACAGCCGCGTCGATGCGTAGGCACGAAAGCAGGCGAGGTGCAAAGGTAACGGGTGATGCCGACCTTGAAGGTGTGGAGCCCCGAAAAGAACGGTCGGGAGTGCCGACGGGCTTGTCCCTCCGGCGGGCAACAATCCGTGTCGCGCTCTGGCGAGTGGCACGGGTTACTCCCCGGGGTCCGAGGCCGTGTCGAGCCTGACATCGAGAGCGCGTGGTAACCAGGGAGATCCGCGTACCGGTCCGCTGGAGGCGGGCACCTGCGAACAAGTGTAAGAGCGAAGACGCAGGCGGTGGTGCGTGGAAGTCGGAGCCATCCATAGTAGCCGTGAAGCCGGGTAATGCTGGTGGAGCCAGGGGGTGGCGGTCTGAGAGAACGTGAGAGTGATACACGGCCCTACGCTGAGAGGACTCTGACCGTGACAACCAAACTTGAGCGTTTCACACTGAAGGCGCGCGAGGAGCCGCAGACACGGTTCACCGCCCTGATGGGGCTCCTGTGGGACCTGGATGGGCTGCGCGCGAGCTTCGGGCGCCAGGACGGACGCAAGGCGCCCGGAGTCGACGGGGTAACCAAAGCG
>NZ_JAJDNQ010000073.1 GCF_022340605.1 Thiohalocapsa sp. | reverse complement strand
TCATGGGCATGCTCCGAATTCTCTGCCGTTGGGCGGCATCGTCGGCGTCGGCGAGCTGGCGGACTGCGTGACCCTGCGGGATTTGGCCGGCGACGCCGAGCAAAGCGATCTGCTGGTCGCGACTCAGCGCGAACAGGACGCACTGCGCTTCGAGCGCATGCCCCGCCCGAAGCGACCAATCCCAGCTGCCGGGCGAGGAATGCTGTGGACGGTTGCAGGTGCCGCCAAGCAGCAACCCCTGCGGCTGCTCGATCCGGCCGTCGGCATACCGCGATTGGCGAAGACGGGGGACATCGGCACGGTGGCGGCCGGAGGCTGATGTGGAGGCACGCATGCCTGAGCAGAGTCAAGCAGCTGCTGCCGGTCTCGGCGACGAGTGGTTGGTGACGATCAAAGAGGCTGCCCGGCGTCTGGGCGTCTCCGCGACCACCGTTCGGCGCATGTTGGATGCCGGGGAACTGCGCGAACACCGAGTTCGGGGTCGGCGGAATGTCCGCGTCGACTCGATCCTGTCGATTCTGGACGACGGCGCCTCATCGAACGATACTTCGGGTCGTGCGGGGCATGACGCGCTGGAACCGAGCAGAGGTGACGGCGTATGTCAACGCACAACGAAGGCGACGGGCTGTACAAGCAGCCGGGGTCGCCATACTGGTACGGGAGCTACACCGACGCCGGCGGCAAGCGCGTTAGACGCTCTACTCGCCGAACGGTCAAGCGCGAGGCCAAGGTCGTCCTCGCTGGATGGCGAGAGCAGGCAGCGCGGGCCGCTAGTGGATCGCAAGCACCGGAGGACCTCTTCGAGTTCGAGGACATGATGGTGGCTTTTCTGCGGCACAGTCGAAAGAGCAAGCGGCCGTCGGGCTACACGCGCGATCTGGTGGCAACGGCGCGATTGCGGGAGCACTTCGCTGGTCTTCCCTTGGTGGCCATCACCCGGGCGCCGGTGAAGGCTTATATGGTGAAACGCGAGAGCCAGGGAGCGGCGCCGGCAACGATTTTGCGTGAGCTTGCCGTGTTGTCCGCTGCGTTCAATTATGTCCGCTTCGAGCTGGAATGGCCGGTGGGCAATCCCGTCCAGGGTCGCAAGCCGACCCCGGCGAAGGGGCGCGTGCGATGGGAGCCGAGAGAGCGGATCGAGGCCCTTATCGCGGCGGCAGAAGAGGAGCCGAAGGCGGCAAGTCATCTGCCGGACTTCATCAGGCTCGCGGTGAACACAGGATGTCGTCGAGGGGAGCTGCTTTGGCTACAGTGGGCGCAGGTGGATTTGGAGGTTGGCGTGATTCGTCTGGCGGCGACAGACACGAAGACCGGGAGTGCGCGCGGGATACCCTTGAGTGACGAGGCGCAAGGCGTGTTGGAGCGCCGGCTGGCTAAGCGCAACCGCAACTGCCCGGGCAGTCCGTGGGTGTTTTGTCACCTTGATGGGCCGCGCGTGGGCGAGCGCATCACGGACATCAAGAACAGCTTCGCGGGTGCCTGCCGGCGGGCGGGGATCGAGGACTTCCGCATCCACGACCTGCGGCACACGTTCGCGTCCTGGCTCGTCATGGCGGGTGCGCCGCTCACCGAGGTGCGAGACCTTCTCGGGCACACGACGGTGCGGATGACAGAGCGGTACGCGCACTTGGCGCCGGACAACCATAAGTCGGCGATTGCGCGGCTGAATGTGCGTCCAGGGTAGCGCCCGATGCTGCGGGTTTTGCCGGAGTCGGGTGAGTGTCCGTCCGCAGACAGCGACAACGCGGCGGTCAAGCAGGCGACCGCACTGAGAGGCTACGCGAAGGTGTCATAATCGCGTCATAGTCTGAAAGGAGCGTCCGCCATAAAATGACGCAAGTGATTGAAAAGGTGGAGCCGGTGCGCGGATTCGAACCGCGGACCTACGCATTACGAATGCGTTGCTCTACCAACTGAGCTACACCGGCGAGGTGATGCGCTGGGGGCTGCGCCCGAGCAAGCCCGATAGAATAGGCCAACTTTGGCCGTTCGGCAACGCCCAAGGAGACATCGATTTCGGCCCTGATTCCGAACCGGGGGATGTCCAGGCATTGGCGCTTCCCGCCACGGGGAGCGACGGCACGGTGCGCGGCGTATCGGCCGGTGGCTTGCGGTCGAGTATCGCCGAGCGGTCCGTCCTCGCCGGCGAGGCAGACGGCAAGCGCGAGGGGCACCGGCGCCGGCGCGCCCGCTCAACCGCGCGGCGCGTCGAGCGCGTAGGGCGACGGTGGCAGGATCGGCTCGCGGCCGAGCAGCAGGTCCGCCAGCAGCCGGGCCGAGGCCGGGCCGGTAACGAGGCCATTGCGGAAGTGTCCGGCGTTGACGTAGAGACCCGCGGCGCCAGGGTAAGGGCCGATGTAGGGGATGCCGCTCGGCGAGCCGGGCCGCAGCCCTGCCCAGTGGTCCTCGATGGGCGTGCGCTTGAGCAGCGGGAACAGCGCCGTCGCGATGCGGTAGAGCTCTTCCTTGGCCTCGGCCGTGGTGCGCTTGTCGAAGCCGGCCTCCTCCAGCGTGCTGCCGATGAGTACGCGGCCGTCGCGGCGGGGAATGACGTAGCGCTCGCGGAATAGGGTCAGATGCCGGATCTGGCCGGGCTTGGCGTAGAACAGGATCATCTGCCCGCGCACCGGGCGGATGTCGGGCTTGCGGCCGAGCTTGGCCAGCAGGTCGGCGGTCCAGGCGCCGGCGCAGACCACGATGCGGTCGGCGGGTATCTCGCCGGTTCTGGTGCGCACGCCGCGCACCTGCCCGTCCTGCACGCGCAGTTCCAGCACCTCCTCGTGCTCGCGGATATTCGCCTTCGGGGCGATGGCCGCGCGCAGGGCCTTGGTCAGCCGCGGGTTGCGGATCTGGCCGACGTCAGCGAACCACAGCGCTTCGCGTACGTCCGTGGCCAGCCCCGGCTCCTTCTCGGCCATCTGGGCGCGGGTCAGCACCTCGAGCTCGATTTGCTCGGCTGCCGCCCAGGCCAGGGCTTCCGCGTGCTCTTCCGGGTCCAGGACCATGAGCCCGCTGCTGCTGTACTCGGGGTCGATGCCGGTGCTCTCGAACAACTCGACGCAGAGGTCCGGATACGCGTGTTGGCTCCAGCCGGCCAGGGCCGTGACGGCGCCGGCGTAGCGCCAGGGGTAGAGCGGCGAGAGGATGCCGCCGCCGGCCCAGCTAGCCTGCTGACCGGTATCGCCCATTTCGACGAGTGTGACTGTGGCGCCGGCGTTGGCCAGCTCGCGGGCGGTCATCAGGCCGATGACGCCGCCACCGATGACGAGAATGTCGCTGGCGGATGTTTGGGGCATATACGTGTGCGTTGGATCGTGTGGGAGCGGCGTCCCCGCCGCGACTGTGCCTGGTTGCCGAGCGGGACGGCCGGGTGCGATCGGAAGGTCAGCCGGCGGCGCGCTGCAGCTCCTTCGGCAGCGCGAAGGTGACGTTCTCACGGATGCCGGATTGTTCCTGCACGTCGGCGGCTCCCCAGTCCCGCAGGCGTTGGATCACCTGCTCCACCAGCAGTTCCGGCGCCGATGCGCCGGCGGTGAGACCGACGCGGGCGCCGTCGCCGAGCCATTCGCGCTGGATGTCGTCGGCGCCGTCGATGAGGTACGCCGGGGTGCCCTGCCGCTCGGCCAGCTCGCGGAGACGGTTGGAGTTGGAGCTGGTCACCGAGCCCACCACCAGGACCAGATCGGTGCGTGCGGCGAGGTCGCGGACGGCGTCCTGGCGATTCTGCGTGGCGTAGCAGATATCGCTCTTTTTCGGACCCACCAGGTTCGGGAAGCGTTCGCGCAGGGCAGCAATGATGCCGGCCGAATCGTCCACTGACAGCGTGGTCTGGGTCACGTAGGCCACCTTGTCCGGGTCGGCGATCTCGAGCGCCGCCACCTCGTCGATCTGTTCCACCAGGTGCATGCGGCCGCCGTCGACGGCGCATTGGCCCAGGGTGCCCTCCACCTCCGGGTGGCCGCGGTGGCCGATGAGCACGACGTCGAAGCCCGCCTTGCAGTGGCGGGCAACTTCCAGGTGCACCTTGGTGACCAGCGGGCAGGTGGCGTCGAACACCCGCAAGCCGCGGCTGGCCGCCTGGGCGCGGACCTCCTGGGAGACGCCGTGCGCGCTGAAGATGCAGGTGGCGCCCGCGGGGATCAGATCGATGTCATCCACGAAGATGGCGCCGCGGGCCTTGAGGTCGTTCACCACGTAGCGGTTGTGAACCACCTCGTGGCGCACGTAGATGGGCGGCTCGAACAGCTCCAGCACGCGCTCGACGATGTCGATGGCGCGATCGACACCGGCGCAGAAGCCGCGGGGATTGGCGAGGAGTATATCCATGGGTGGTCAGGGGCTGTCGGGTCTTCAGGCTGCGTCTTGTCCGACTGGTTGGGTGTGGATTCTAGCAGGGGCGTGTTGCGTACGGAGTGCGATGTGCGAAGTGCGCAGTGCGGAGTGCGAAGTACGGGGTGCAGTGTACGGAGTACGGAGTACGGGGACATGCTGCCTGCACTTCTGCACACATATCGCGGCGAGAACGCCGCTCCCACGCACTGCGCACTGCGCACCCCATCACCTCGTCAAAAACGCAATCCCCAGCTTCCGCAGCGGCGTCAGGCCGATGCGCTGATCGGCGACGGCGAGCTTGCTGCGCAGCAGCTCGTCGAGCAGTGCGGTGTGGATCGCCTGTTGGATGCGCAGGGCGCGCGGCAGGGTATTGAGCGCGGCGCGGGGGGCGTTCGCCTGGAGCCGCTCGGCGACCGGGGTGAGCAGCTCGGCCAGGCGGTGGCGCTGCGCGGCACTTGCCAGTGCCTCGTGGCTCAGGCCGGCCCGTTGCAGCGTGGCCGTGGGCAGCACGGTGCGGTGGCGGCGCAGCAGCAGGCCGGCGTCGCGCAGCCGGCGCACCTGCGCACACCAGGTGCCGGTGGCAACGGCGGCGGCGAGCACGGCGTCGTCGTGCAGGCCATGGGAGCGCGCCATGAGCGCGAACAGGGCGCCCATGTCCTGGCGGTCGGCGGCGGCGAGGGCGGCGTCGTCGGCGGGGCGCAGGCGGCGCAGCTCGTGCTCGACCCGCTCCGCGATGGCCAGGAAGGCGTCGGCCGGCAGCCGCGGCGGGCCGGGCCGCCGCGCCAGCTCGGCGGCGAGCAGATGGCTTAGCGGGTGGCGTGGAGCGCCGTCCAAGGTGCGGCGGATTTCGTCCCGCCACCAGTCGAGCTTGAGCCGCGCGACGCCGGGGTCCGAGACCTCATCGAGCACGGCGTGCACCTGCTGCCGCCAGCCGGCCAGCGCCGCCAGCAGGTCGCGCAGCGGCCGCGGCGCGAAGCGCACGGCGTAGTAGAGGCTGGAGCCGGGCGGGGTCGCCCGATTCGGATACCGCCACGCATCGCTGCCGGCGGGGGTGCCGGGCTCGTTATCGGGCTCGATCATGCGGAACCGACAGGGCTTGGCGCCGGCTCGACGACCGCGGGCGCGGACCGCGGGCCCCGCCGCAGCCAGTCCAGCACCGCCAGTGGGTGCGCGGCAATGCCGTCGGCGCCCCAGTCTTCGGGGGGCGCCCCGGTGCCGAGGTAACCCCAGCCGGCGGCGAGCGTCGCCATGCCGGCGGCGCGGCCGGCGACGATGTCGCGCGCGTCATCGCCCACGTACCAGCAGCGCGCCGGCTCCAGATCCAGCAGCGCGCAGGCGTGCAGCAGCGGGTCCGGGTGCGGTTTGGGCCGCGCCGCGGTGTCGCCGCTGACGACGCAGGCCGGCGGCGGTGCCGGCGCCATGGCCGCGAGCAGCGGTTCGGTCAGCCAGCTCGGTTTGTTGGTGACGATGCCCCAGCAGAGCCCCTGCGCCAGCAACGCCGCGGTCAGCGCCTCCATACCGTCGAACGGGCGGGTGTGCCGGCAGATGTCCGCAGCGTACAGGGCCAGGTACTCGGCGCGCAGCTCGGCGTAGCGCGGCGCATCCGGCGCGAGTCCGAAGCCCGCCCCAAGCAGCCCGCGGGCGCCGCTGGAGACGTGCGGGCGGATCTCTGACGCCGGCAGCGGCGAGCGGCCGTGCCGGGCGAGCAGCGCGTTCAGCGCCGCGCCCATGTCGGCGGCGGTGTCGGCATAGGTGCCGTCCAGGTCGAACAGGACCGCTGCAGGTGCCTGCGCCAGAGCGCCCGCGCGCTGCATGATCCGGGTCAGTTGTACGCCGGTCGCCGGCAGGCGGCGAGGTAGTTGACGGAGATGTCCTTGGGCGCCAGCCGGTAGCTGCGGGTCAGCGGGTTGTAGCTGATCCCGGTGAGATCGGTGGTCCGCAGCTCCGTCGCCCGCACCCAGCGGTCCAGCTCCGAGGGGCGGATGAAGCGCCCGTAGTCGTGGGTGCCGGGGGGCAGCAGCTTCAAGAGATACTCGGCGCCGACGATGGCGAAGAGAAAGCTCTTCGGATTGCGGTTGAGTGTGGAGAAGAACACGTGCCCGCCGGGGCGCACCAGCTGCGCGCAGGCATCCACCACGGAGCCCGGGTCCGGCACGTGCTCCAGCATCTCCATGCAGGTGACCACGTCGAAGGCGCCGGGCATTTCATCCGCCAGTGCCTCGGCGGTGATCTGCTTGTAGGTGACCTCGACGCCGGTCTCCAGCGTGTGCAGCTCGGCCACGCGCAGCGGCTCCTCGCCCATGTCGATGCCGGTGACCTCGGCGCCGGCGACGGCCATGGACTCCGCCAGGATGCCGCCGCCGCAGCCGACGTCGAGCACCCGCTTGCCGGCGAGCTTGGCGTGGCGCTGGACGTAGCCCAGGCGCAGCGGGTTGATCTGGTGCAGTGGCTTGAACTCGCTCTCCGGGTCCCACCAGCGGGAGGCGATTTCCTCGAACTTGTGGATCTCGGATGCGTCGATGTTGGGTGCGGTGTCGGTCATCTTGGTGTCTGGAGCAGGCTCTTTTCTTGGGGAGGTGGTAGCGGCGGCGTGGATTTTCAGCCGTCGCGGCGGCGTTGTCGATGCGGCCGCATGCATCAGACCGCCTGCATGCGCCAGGCCAGGAACCACCCCGGCAGCAACAGCAGCAGCAGAGCGAGGGCCGCCAGGCGCTGGCCGTCGCCCCCCAGCAGCAGCGCATCCAGCGGCACCATGCACAGCAGCATGAACTCCGTGCTGGCGCGCACGCGCGCCGGCGTCGGGTCATCCATGAGCCGCAGCAGGCGCCGCAACAGTAGGGCGCCGGTCAGCGCGGTGAGGGCCAGCGCATAGGGGTCCGTCAGGATGCCAAGCGGGTAGAGTACCAGGGCCGCCGCCAGTGCCACGCCGAGCATGACGGTCGCCGGCAGCACCGCGCGCCGCCTGCCGCCAGCGCTCTCGGCCCGTCGCAGCAGCGACGTCGACATGGCATACAGGAACACCGGCAGGGTCAACAGCAGGTACGGCGCCAATGCCGGGGCGGCGCTCAGGCCCAAGAGCCAGTTGAGGGCGCGCCCCAGACCCATGACCGGCGGACCGAGGGCGCCGCGCTTGAGCCCCGCGTCGTAGGCGATCAGGGTCGCCGCCAAAGCCGTGACCACCAGCAACGGGGCGAGACCGGCGGTCGCCCCGAGCAACACGCCGGCGGCAAGGAGCCCGAAGCCGGCGCCCCAGGCGGCCGCGGGTGCGATGCGCCCGGACGGCAGCGGGCGCTCGGGTTTGTCGCGGCGGTCCCGGTCGCGGTCGAAGCAATCGTTGAGGGTGGTGCCGGCCGCGAATAGGCAGGTGGTGATGGCGAGCTGAAGCCACAGCAGCCGCCAGTGCGGGCTGCCGGCGGTGGCGATCAGGTGCGCCGCAAGGATGTTGGACCAGGCGGAGAACACCACCGGCAAGCGCAACAGGTCCAGCCAGGCCCCCTGCCGGCTTGCCGCTCCGCTGGCGGTGCTCATTGGTGGGCGCGCCATGCCGCATTGACCGGCGTGAGCCGGACGGCCTGCCGCGGACGCCATGGGCGCGACCGCCTGCGCGTGCCGGGGTGGACGCTATGCATCGATTTCATGGGGCGGGTCCGCGGCGGTGCCGGATTGCGACCCTCGCGGCCAGATCTTCGCCGCCTCTGGCGGCGACGCCGGCGGCGTTCCGGTGCAGGATCATCGTTGCCTGACTGAGAGTCCAAAGTCCACGAGCAAACCCTGGAATTATCGCCGCGCGGCGAGCGCCTTGCACCGCCTTCGGCACCAGCGCTGCCGGGCGGCGACGATGGCTCCGCCGAGCGGTTTCGTGCTGGCCCGCGCCGGGTGCACCGCGAGACGCATTGGGCGATGCGGCGCGCCGGCAAATGCGATAGCTTGCGACTGCCATCCAACCGGCTGACAGAGGTACCAAGCCATGGCAACCAAGATCGTATGGGGATACGTGGACGAAGACGGCAACGTCGTTGCGGGTTCCGGCGACTTCAGCGTCTCGGAGGAATCGGAGCCCGGCTTCTACGACATCTTTTTCAACCCGGGCACCTTCAACGGCCAGCCCGCCGTTACCGGCAGTTGCGTCAGCAGCAGCAGGGAGGCGCCGGTGTTCCAGATCTACCAGCTGAACGGCCCCAAGGGCTTCATTGTCGAGACCCGTGATGCTCACTCGGGGAACCGGGACGCGCGGGCGTTCATGTTCACCGCCATCGGCACCGCCGAGGACTGACGCCGGCCGCCACCGGGCAACTGCCCGGTGGCATCCCGCCCGCCGCCGCGCCGAGCGCGCCGCGGCATGTCGAGCCGTCCAGCGACCCGCGCCCGCCAGAACGCCCGCCAGAGCTTTAGATGCGCGCGATCTTCGCCTGCTGGGCCTCCAGTTGCGACAGGGCGGCGCCCTGCTCGGCGAGCCGGTCGCGCTCCTTCTGCACCACGGCGGCCGGAGCCTTGTCCACGAAGCTCGGGTTGGCGAGCTTCTTCTCGATGCGCTCGATGTCGGCGCGCAGTCGGCCGATCTCCTTGTCCAGCCGCTTCAGCTCCGCGTCCTTGTCGATGAGGCCCGCCATCGGGATCAGGATCTTCATGTCGCCCACCAGGGCGATGGCGGACTCGGGCGCATCGGCCTCGTCGTCGAGCACCGTGATGGACTCGGTGCGGGCGAGGAAGTCGAGATACGGCCGGGCGATGTCTATCCACTGCCGGTCGCGCGCGCTGGCGTTGGCCACCAGCACCGGCAGCGGCTTGCCGGGCGGGATGTTCATCTCGCCTTTGATGCGGCGCACACCCAGGATGAACTGCTGCACCCATTCCATCTCGGCGACCGCGTCCGCGTCCGCGGTGGCCGGGTCGGCGACGGGGTAGGGCGCCAGCATGATGGTCTCGCCTGCCACACCGGCGAGTGGCGCGACCTTCTGCCAGATCTCTTCGGTGATGAAGGGCATGAAGGGGTGCGCCAGGCGCAGCAGCGTCTCCAGCGTCTGCACCAGGGTGCGGCGGGTGCCGCGCTTGGCGGCCGCCGAGGCGTGCTCGCCGGTGAGCACGGGCTTGGCCAGCTCCAGGTACCAGTCGCAGAACTGGCTCCAGGTGAACTCGTAGATGGCCTGGGCGGCGAGGTCGAAGCGGTAGCCGTCGATGGCGGTGCGCACCGCCGCGATGGTCTGGTGCAGGCGGGCCGTGATCCAGCGGTCCGCGGCGGAGAGCTCGATGTCCGTGGGAGTGGCGTCCCCGCCGCGATCTTGCTCCGGTCGCGGCGGGGACGGCGCTCCCACGGTGTTCATCAGCACGTACCGGGACGCGTTCCAGAGCTTGTTGCAGAAGTTGCGGTAGCCCTCGATGCGGCCGAGGTCGAACTTGATATCGCGCCCAGTGGTGGCGAGCGCGGCGAAGGTGAAGCGCAGCGCGTCGGTGCCGAAGGCGGGGATGCCATCCGGAAAGTCCTTGCGGGTCTGCTTGGCGATCTTCTCGGCGAGCCGGGGCTGCATCATGCCGCGGGTGCGCTTTTCGACCAGCGGTTCCAGCTCGATGCCGTCGATGAGGTCGATGGGGTCGAGCACGTTGCCCTTGGACTTGGACATCTTGTCGCCCTGGGCATCGCGCACCAGGCCGTGGATGTAGACGTCGCGGAAGGGCACCGCATCCATGAACTTGAGCCCCATCATGATCATCCGGGCGACCCAGAAGAAGATGATGTCGAAGCCGGTGATGAGCACCGAGGTGGGGTAGAAGGCCTTGAGCCGGTCCGTGTCCCTGTTCAGCTCAGGCGGCCAGCCGAGGGTGCTGAACGGCCAGAGCGCGGAGCTGAACCAGGTGTCGAGCACGTCAGGGTCCTGCGTCAGCGGGAAGTCCACCGCCAGGCCGTGCTTGGTGCGGACTTCGTCCTCGGAGCGGCCGACGTAGACGTTGCCCTCGGCGTCGTACCAGGCCGGGATGCGATGGCCCCACCAGATCTGGCGGCTGATGCACCAGTCCTGGATGTTGCGCATCCACTCGAAATACGTGCTCTTCCAGTTGTCCGGCACGAAACGGATGCGCCCGTCCTCCACCGCCTCGATGGCCGGCTCCGCCAGCGGGCCGATCTTCACGTACCACTGGTCGGTGAGGTAGGGCTCGATGACCGCACCGGAGCGGTCGCCGCGGGGCACCATGAGCTTGTGGTCCTTGACGCCCGCGAGCAGGCCGAGTGCGTCCAGGTCCGCGACGATGCGCTTGCGCGCTTCATAGCGGTCCAGGCCGACATAGGCACAGGGGATCAGTTCGTCCTCGTCCGGCTCGTTGTCGCGGATGGCGGCGTCCGGCGTCAGGATGTTGATGAGTCCGCCGTGGGGCTGGCGCGCGATCTGGTTTTCGTCGCGGTGCCGCAGCCAGACGGCGTGGTCGTTGAAGTCGTGCGCTGGGGTGATCTTGACGCAGCCGGTGCCGAACGCGGGGTCCGCGTGCTCGTCGGCGACGATGGGGATGCGCCGGCCCGTCAGCGGCAGCTCCACCAGCTCGCCGATGAGGTGCTTGTAGCGCTCGTCCTCCGGGTTCACGGCCACCGCGCAGTCGCCGAGCATGGTCTCGGGGCGTGTGGTCGACACGGTGAGGTGTCCGGTGCCGTTGGTGAGCGGGTAGCGCATGTCCCACATGTGGCCGGCTTC
Organism: Thiohalocapsa sp.; assembly: GCF_022340605.1. GTDB lineage: Bacteria > Pseudomonadota > Gammaproteobacteria > Chromatiales > Chromatiaceae > Thiohalocapsa. The sequence goes on along the minus strand of NZ_JAJDNQ010000073.1, from coordinate 1,989 downwards.
TTCCTCGGAGATCACCTCCAGGTCCGACACGGCCGTGTGCAGCACCGGGTCCCAGTTCACGAGCCGCTTGCCGCGGTAGATCAGGCCCTCCTCGAACAGCCGCACGAACACCTCGCGCACGGCGTTGGACAGGCCCTCGTCCATGGTGAAGCGCTCGTGCTGCCAGTCGAGCGACGAGCCCAGCCGGCGCAACTGGCGGGTGATGGTGCCGCCGGACTCCGCCTTCCATTGCCAGACGCGGTCGATGAAGGCGTCGCGGCCCAGGTCGTGGCGGGTCTTGCCTGCCGCCTCCAACTGGCGCTCCACCACCATCTGGGTGGCGATGCCGGCGTGGTCTGTGCCCGGCTGCCAAAGGGTTCTGTCCCCTTTCATCCGGTGGTAGCGGATCAGCGCGTCCATGAGGGTGTTGTTGAAGCCGTGCCCCATGTGCAGGCTGCCGGTGACGTTCGGCGGCGGGATCATGATGCAGTAGGCGCCGCCGTCTGCGTCGCGTTGCTCGCGGGGTGCGAACCAGCCGGCGTCCTCCCAGCGCTGGTACCACTGGGCTTCGATGCGGTGGGGGTCGTAGGTCTTATCCAGCATGGCGATTGTTCTGCGGCGGCGATGAGTGGAGCCAGGGTCGGTGATCGACCCGCCAGTATAGCGAAGCGCCGTGGACGGGTTCGGTGGCGGTGGTCGGGTCGCTGCCGGGGCGCCCGGCTCATCTGTAAGTTGTCCGCGGCCGGGGCGCCGCCCATAGCGCTTGACGGTCAGCCACAACAGCCCCTGGCCGCTGGCGTCGTGCCGCGGCCCGAGGCACTCGTCGCACCGGATTCCCGCCCATGGGGTGGTTGTGGCTCCTTGGCTTCACCATTACGCTGTCGTGTATCAGTTATCGCCTGAAGCAGCTTTCGGGCTTTCTGCTTAGCGGAGATGACCAGCCATGCTCGCCCAAGTTCCGCTGTTCGCCGATCTCGACCCCGCCGTCCTATTTGCCCTGGAGCGGCACACCAGGCTCAGGCGCTACCAGAAGCGTACCGTCATCATCGAGAAGGGGGAGGAGTCCTCCGTCCTCTACGTGCTCGAGAGCGGGCGCGCCAAGGTCTACGTGGCGGACGACTCCGGCAAGGAGATCCTGCTGCGCGAGCTGGGGCCGGGAGACCACTTCGGCGAGCTCGCCCTGCTCGGCGGCTCGCCGCGCACCGCCTCGGTGATGACGCTGACCGATTGCGAGGTGCGGATGCTGACGGGGGTCGTGTTCAAGGATTTCCTTGCCAAGCAGCCCGAAGTGGCGCTCTGGTTGATCCGCCACCTGGCCCGGCAGGTTGCGGACTTGACGGACACGGCCAGCGATCTGGCCCTGCTCAGCGTCTACCGGCGCATCGCCAAGGTCCTGGATGAGGGCGCCCGGGAGGAAGATGGCCGGCGCATTACCGGCCCGCTGACGCAGCAGTACATCGCCGATCGCGTCGGCTGCTCGCGGGAGATGGTGAGCCGCATCGTCGGCGACCTCAAGACCGGCGGCTATGTGTCAGTCGAGGGCAAGCGCTTCGTGCTGGAGCGCAGGCTGCCGGAGCGGTGGTGAGCCGCGCGGCCCGCAAGTGCCTGGGCAGGTGCCTGGGCGGATGTTTGGGCCGGCTCCGGCGCGACGCCGGCCTTCATGCCGCTGCGACCCTGCTCAGCCGCAACATTGCGTCGCCGCCGCGCTGGAACTCGTAGTCCACGGTCAGTACGTCGCTGGACCAGCCGGCGTTCGCGGCCGCGGCCTGTACGTGCGGCACGTGCGGCGACGGGCGTCCGTCGAGGTCCAACAGCGGGAAGATGCGCACCTCGCGGCTGACCCGCATCAGCTCGACGACGGCGCGCCGGTGTTCCTCGGCGCCCAGATGCTGCGAGTACATGAAGAGCAGGTGCGAGACCAAGGCCAGATCGAACTGTCCAGCGGCGAAGGGCAGTGCCGGTAGTGCCCCGGTGACATAGCGCGAAGACGCGCCGGGCGCCGCGTAGTCC
>NZ_JAJDNQ010000072.1 GCF_022340605.1 Thiohalocapsa sp. | reverse complement strand
GCGTCACCCACCTGGTGGCCAGGCGGCTGCTGGACTACTCGCACCTGCTCGGCGGGCTGGTGGTGACCTCGCGGGACTTCCACTAGATTGCTTGACGGCTCCAAATGCTTGCAGTTGAGTCAAGTTTGTTGTCGTTGTCGTTGTCGTTGTCGTTGCGTAATCGACTACCCGACCACGACCACGACCACGAGCAGAGACTTCGACCCGGTTCCTCGGCTCCGGCCTCACCCCGGTTGACGCCTGCAAAATTGGCTGAAACGGGGTACTACCCGTCATAGTGAAAACGGCAGCCGATGACGATCAGATCCTCGTCGGTCGCGCGATGAACGAGTCTGTGCGTGTCGTCGATACGTCGAGACCAGTAGCCGGAAAGGCTGCCGCGCAATGGCTCGGGCTTGCCCAGACCGGCGAACGGCTCGCGCGCCGCGTCCTCGATCAGGGCGTTGATGCGCTTCAGGGTCTTCCTGTCCTGGCCCTGCCAGTACAGATACGCCTCCCAGGCGTCCGGCACGAAGCGGATGGCGCGCACGGTCAAGTGCCGTTTCGATCGGTGTCCGGATCGATCAGGGGCCGGGGCCGTGCCGCCCCGTCCCGATCCTGCCGGATCGCGCGCGCGAGCGCCTCGGCGTTCGCGGGCGTGGAGAGCAGATGCAGCGTCTCCATGAGGCTGTTGTAGTGGTCCAGCGACATGACCACCGCATCGCCGTCGGCGTCGCGGCGGCTGATCACGGTCACGTCCGCATCGCGCACGACCGCATCGAGCACCGACTTCAGCGCGTTGCGGGCATGGGAGTAGGTGACGACTTTCATAGGGTAGACCTGAGCAGGAAGTTGGACAAGTATACATCGCCCATCCTCGACTCGCTGGCGCACCAGAGGCCGAAGGTCTCGCTCTGACCGCTTGAGCATCGTCTCTGGCCGCCCAATAGTCGGCGCAGGCACAAGCAACAGGGCAACAGCACGATGCAACGCCTACCGATTCTCTGTGTGATACGTCATGGCGAGACCGAGTGGTCGCGCTCGCATCGGCACACCGGCCGAACCGATATCCCGCTGACCGAACGGGGCGAACGGGAAGCGCGCCGCGTGCCCGCCGAGCTGGAGCGGGTGCTGCCGGGGGCGGAGCCCGAGCTCGTCCTGGCAAGCCCGCTGCAACGCGCCGCCCGCACCGCGGAGCTGGCGGGGTTCGGCGCGGGGATGCAACTGGAGCCGGACCTGATGGAGTGGGACTACGGCGACTACGAGGGCATCACCACCGACGAGATCCATGAACAGGCGCCGGGCTGGCAGCTGTTTACGGACGGCTGTCCCAACGGCGAGCAGCCGGCGGACGTGGGCACCCGCGCCCAGCGCATGGTCGAGACCGTGCGCGCCGCGGGCACCGACGCACTGGTGTTCTCGCACGGGCATTTCAGCCGCGTGCTGGCCGCCTGCTGGCTGGGCCTGCCGCCGGAGTATGGCCGCTTCCTAACGCTGGACACGGCCGCCATCAGCCTGCTGGGCTACGAGCACAACCTGAGCGAGCCGGCGATCCTGCGATGGAACGATACGCACCACCTGGACTAGTGCACTCATGCGGAAGTATCGAGGCCACTCTCAAAGCCGCTCGCGGCGCTGATCCGTGTCGACCTGGAGGCCGATACTCCGGCCGCGGGTCGCGATGGCCGGAGTGTCGCCCTCCAGGGCGACACAGATCCTCGCGGCACGTCCGTGCCAGCGCACCAGCCACAGAACGCGCTCTGGCCGTCCCGGAGGCACGGACGGGGTCTCGTCAGTAGGCGGCCTGCCTGGCGCACGGCTCCGGTGTATCGATAGCAAAGCCGCAGCTTCGCTCCGTGATCGAGATCGTCGCCGTGGCGCTTGCCCAGCCCCGGCGTTGCGCCAGGGCATCCGCCCACGCGAGCAGTCCTTGCAGCGCGAGCCCCAAGGCGCCTCGGCGTGCATGGTCGAGCCCGTGATTGCGGTAACACCCACGCGCTGCGGCTGCCCGCGTTTCGCCGAGCTCGAAGAACCGGGCAATCAGCCGTTGCCGCAGCGCCGGCGCGCCCAGTTGCGCCGCGAGGGTGGCGATGACATCCCGGTCATCATGTGTTCCCGCGGGTACCAACGCCGCGAGGTCAGGCGGCAGAAACGAGCGCAGCGGCTCACCGACCGCGCGGCCCTGCATCAGGTCCTCATCCACCATCTGCGCGATATCCGGCGTCGGATCGGCGCCGGTGCGCGCCGCGAGCTGCAGCAGGGCAACCGCCTCGTTGCGGTGTCCGCTGGTGCCGAGACCGCACAGGGCATGGTCCAGGATGTCGTGCACGAACACAGAGGTCGGGATGCGCTCACCGGTGGCGGCCGTGGACGCAATGATCTCCGGGTCCGCGACGGCGTCGGCGAGCTTCCAGCCCCGGGCGCCGAAGCCATCCTGCCAACTGCGCCGGTAGACACAGGCCAGGCGCACGGGTGCGCGCGCCTCAGTCATGCCGGCGCTCATCCCAGACCACCCGCAACACCGCGATGCCGTCCCTGCCGGCGCTGACCGCACAGCCATCGCACTCCGTTCGCACCGGCCGGCGGGTACAACCGTGGCAGCCCGCGAGGAACGTCTGCGCCCGGGCGATGTCGGCCCGCTGCTCTGCAATGGCCTCCGCCTGCTGTTGCAGCTCCAAGTCCATCGCCCGCAACTGCGAGGCCACCTCGCGGCTCGCGGCGTCCCCCGTGTCGCTCCCTGGCCGGACACCGGCGAGCAGGGCCAGTCGCTCCAGCGAAAAGCCCAGGCGCGTGAGCGCCAGCAGGGCGGCGAAGCGGGCCTCGTCCTCCGCGTCGTAGCGGCGCGTGCCGCCGGGCGAGCGGCGTGGATGCACCAGCCCCTGCTCCTCGTAGAACCGCAGCGTGCGCACCGTCGTGCCCAAGCGCTCGGCGATGGCGCCGATCTTCGAGCTCACAGATCCACCAGCCGCGCGTGGTAGCCGCGCTCACGCACGGCCTGCAGCACCACGTGCGGCGGCACCCGGTCCGCGTCGGCCGGGCAGAAGAGCAGATGCGGTTTAGCGGATACATGCGACGGCGCAGTCAACCCCAGACTGCGCTCCAGATGGGCGAGCAAGGCCCGGCGCGCGTCGGCGTCGAGGGGTTCCTGGATATGCAGCAACAGGTCGCGGGACATGGGTACATCCTCCGGCAGTCAAAGCGGAGGACATTTTCTAACGTTAACGTGAGATATTTGTCAAGGGCGGGCAGGCTGAGCAACGCCAGCGCGGGCGCCAAGGCTCCCGCCGACCAGGAGGGCACTCTGAAGAGCAACTCCGAAACACGCAAAAGGCGCGAAAATGCCTGATCTCGTAGAAATGCGCCCTTTTTCGCGTGTTTCGTGCATTTCGTAGTGACAAAATTCCAGTCCCTCCAGGGCAGCCGTGCTGTTCAGTCCTGACATGGCTGGCGAGATGGTTGGAAACTCATCTGCGGATTCACTCGCGAGGATCTCGCCAGGGTGGATTGGCGGCAACTCCAGGGGGCGTCCCGCTCAGTGGGCTTCGGTGATTTGGTGCGGCTCATCGGCGGACTCCGCCTGCTCTCCGGCCGCCGCGGGCGTCTGTCTCACCAGTCTGCGAATCAGGAGTCGTACTGCCATGAAGCCGATCAAGACCCCGCTCGCCGGCGCCATCGCGCTGGCCCTGGCCGCCATGCTGCCCGCGGTCGCCGATGCCACCTGGACCACCCGCACCGACCTCGAGGTCACCCAGAGCCGGCTCTTCTACGACCGCGCGCAGGGCGCCTATTACGTCGAGGCAAGGCTGGTGAACCGGGGCGGCAACGCCCTGACCGGGCCGCTGCGGATCATCGTCGAGCGCGCGACCCTGAGCATCCTGGGCGCCGATGGCGAGGATGGCGGACAGGCGTATTTCGAGGTCGAGCCCGCCGGGGACGGTCTGGCGCCCGGCGCCAGCACCGGCTTCGTGCGTATCGCGATGCAGCGCGCCGGCCGCGGGTACCCGTCGCTGACGCTGCGCGGGGAGATCGACGACACGCCCTACGCGCTTCAGTTGCTGCACGCCTCCGACATCGACAGCACCGCCGCGACCCTGGCGCTGCAGAACGTCAAGGGCTTCTCGGCCTTCCTGAACCACTTCCGCGGTGACGCCACCTATCCCAACACCGTCACGCTCAGCTCCGGCGACAACTGGATTCCCGGGCCGCGCTACAGCGCCGCCGCCGACGACAGCCTGGCGGCGTTGCTCGGCGTGCCGGGCAACGGCCGCGGCGATGTGGCCATGCTGAACGCCATGGGCTTCCAGGCGTCCACCCTGGGCAACCACGAGCTGGACCAGGGCACGGCGGCCTTCGTGGCCGACATCGGCGCCGCGACCGACGCTGGCAGCACCTGGGCGGGCGCGCGGTTCCCGTACGTCAGCACCAACCTGGACTTCAGCACGGACGCCAGCACCGCGCCCTTCGTCGTGGCTAACGGCCAGGACGCGGCGAGCATCCCGCACGGCCTCGCCGGCTGGGCCACCATCGACGTCAATGGCCAGATCATCGGCGTTGTCGGTGCCACGACGCCGGCGCTCGGCAACATCACCAGCCCGGGCGGCATCGGCATTGCCCCGGCCAGCTTCGACGACACCGATTCCGCCGACCTCGACGCGCTCGCGGCCGAGATCCAGCCCGCGGTGGACGCCCTGACCGCGCGCGGCATCAACAAGGTCATCCTGCTTGCGCACATGCAGCAGATCGCCATCGAGAAGGCGCTGGCACCAAGGCTGCGAGATGTCGACATCATCGTGGCCGGCGGCTCCAACACCCTGCTGTCGGACAGCAGCGACGTGCTGCGCCCCGGCGACACCAGTCTGGGCACCTATCCGGTCGAGCTGACCGCCGCCGACGGCGAGCCGGTGCTCGTGGTCAACACCGACGGCGACTACAAGTACTTGGGCCGCCTGGTGTCGGACTTTAGTGTCGATGGCCTGATCGACACGGCCGGCCTGGATACGGCTGTCAATGGCGTCTACGCCACCACGGCTGACCGGCTCGCCGAATACGGCCTGAGCACGGCCGATGCCGACCCGACGGTGACCGCGATCGCTAACCAGTTGCTCGCGGTGGTGGACGCGCTGGATGGCAACACCTTGGGCCTGAGCCAGGTCTACCTCGATGGCCGGCGCGGTACCGTGCGCACGGAGGAGTCGAACCTCGGCGACCTGACTGCCGACGCCAATCTGTGGCTGGCGCGGCAGACCGATCCGAGCGTGCAGGTATCCATCAAGAACGGCGGCGGCATCCGCGCCGACATCGGCCAGGTGAGCTATCCGCCCGGCTCCACGGACCGCAGCGACCTCACCTACCTGCCGCCGGAGCACGGCGAAGTCAGTCAGCTCGACGCCCAGTCGGCGCTCGCCTTCAACAACGGCCTGACGCTCGTAACGCTCACCGCCGCACAGCTCCAGGCGGTCATCGAGCATGGCGTCGCGGCGTCGTCGCTGGACCCGGCCAACACCCAGGGCCGCTTCCCGCAGGTGGCCGGCATCCGTTTCAGCTGGAACCCGTCCCTGCCCGCCGGCAGCCGTGTGCGCTCCCTGGCCGTGGGCGACGACAGCGGTGCCGTGATCGACAGCGTCGTCGAGGACGGCAGCCTGGTGGGCGACCCGGACCGCACCTTCCGCGTCGTCACGCTGGACTTCATGGCCAGCGGCGGCGACGGCTATCCGTTCCCGAGCACCGACCGGGTCGACTTGGCGAAAGACGACACCGCCCCGCGCACCGGCCTGTTCACCTTCGCCGCGGATGGCAGCGAGCAGGACGCCTTCGCCGAGTACCTGGGCACCTTCTTCGCCGAGGTGGGCTACGACCGGGCCGAGACCGATGCCCTGGACGACCCGCGCAGCCAGAACCTGGGCCTCGAGGACAAGACCGAACCGTCGCCGATCCGCCGGCCGGTCCCGTGAATCTGTCCAGGTTCAATGCCAGCGATCGCGTCGAGCATGACGCGCGTCGCCGTGGGAGCGGCGTCCTCGCCGCGATTGCCGGCGTACATTAAGTCGGGAAAATGTCGCAACCCTCTCGATTCGGCATCCTCGCGGTGCTGGCATGGGCTAATATCGACGGTCCCGCAAAACCAGCCGACCGCACACGCGACCCGTTTTGAAAACCGCCAGCATTGCTCACCGGGTCGTGGACTTCCTGCGCCGGTGGCCGCCTTTCCAGTACTTCGACGACGACGAGCTGTTTGCGCTGGTGGGCGCTGGGCGCGTGGTGTTCCATGAGCGCGACGAGGTGGTGTTCATGCAGGGCGGCCGGCTCAAGCCGTACGTCTACGTGATCCAGCAAGGGGCGGTGCGCCTGTCCGAGCAGAGCGAGGACGGCACCGAGCAGCTCCGGGACGTGCGCGGCGAGGGCGACCTGCTCGGTACCGGGCGCTATCTCGGCATCGGCGAGCACATCTACACCGCCCACGCCGAGTCGGACGTGATCCTCTACGCGCTGCCGGCGGACGCATTCTGGGAGACGGTGAAGCGCTATCCGCGGGCGAGCCGCTTCCTGGCCACCTATTTCTCGATCGCCATCCTGCCGTCGGCGCTGGAGCTGCGCGAGGAGCGTAGCGACGAGCTGCGCATCGGCCGCCGCCCGGTGGACTGGATGTCGCGTCCCGTGGATCAGCCGGCGCGGCCGGTGACCTGCGTTCCCGGGACGGCGGCGCGCGAGGTGGCGCGGTTGTTGGCGGAGCGGGAGTGTGAGGCCGCCGTGGTGCTGGACGAGCAGGGTGCACCGCTCGGGGTCATCACGCCGCGCCTGCTGAGCGACCGCGTCGCCAGCGGCCGGCTGCCGCCGGACACGCCGGCGCGCGAGCTGATGCGCCGCGTGTACGCGGTGGCGGCGCCCGGGCTGGAGGCGGGTGACTACCTGTCGCAGATGTTGATCCGGCAGACCGATCACCTGGTGCTTACCGCCAATGGCCGTCTCGACGGCCCCTTCGCCGGTGTGCTGACCCGGCGCGACCTGACCCGCGTGGAGGGCGCCGCGCCGCTCGCCATCATCGAGGACATGGCCCGCGCGCCGCGCATCTCGGAGCTGGCCGCGCTGCGCGCCCAGGCCGAGCGCGTGCTTGCCGCCGGTCTCACCGGGCCGGCCGCCACACGCTGGCTCGCGCCCATGGCCGGCGCCTTCAACGCCGCGGTGCTGCGCCGCGCCGTGGGGCTGGTGGAGGGCGCCTTGGCCGAGCAGGGGCTGGAGTCGCCGAATCTCGATCATTGCTGGGTCTTCTTCGGCGCGGCGGCCCGCAACGAGCTCTTCACCCGGCACGACCTCGACCACGGCCTCATCTACGACGACCCGGACCCGGACCACGCCCGCAGCGCTCGCGCGTACTTCCTGGAGCTGGGCCGGCGGGTCAGCGCGGCGCTGGCAGCGTGCGGCTTCGTCACCAGCGCCAAGGCCATCAGTGCCGGGCACCCGAGCGCCTGCCGCTCCGTGCGGGAGTGGGAGCGCGCTTTCGGCAACTGGATTGCCGAGCCCATCGAGAGCTGCGTCTACCGTGCTACGTCCATGTTCGACATGCGTCCCGTGCACGGCGACTGCCGGCTGGTGGATCGCCTGGAGCAGCATATCCACGGCGAGGAGGCCCGTCACCCGCGGTTCGTGCCGCTGCTCCTGCATGACTCCATGGCCAACCTGCCGCCGCTGACCTTCTTCCGCGGCCTGGTGGTAGACGACGAGGGGGATTACACCGAGGTGCTGGACTTGCAGCGCGCCACCTTGCAGCCGGTGGTGGACATCGCCCGGGCATTGGCGCTGGACTGCGGCCAACAGCTACCGACGACCCTGGACCGGCTCCAGGTGCTGAGCCCCGAGGACGACGAGGCGGCACTCCTGATCCGCGAGACCGCGGCCGCCTTCCGCACCGCCCTGTATCATCGCGCCCGCACCGGCTACACCACCGGCACCGACGGCAGTCGGGTGGATCCGGCCAAGCTCACCCGCTTGGAGCAAAATCTGCTCAAGTCCGGCTTCCGCACGGTGCTGCGGCTGATGGAGTACACCGGACGCCGCTATGGCTTGACGCCGCGGCGTTGAGCCCGCCCCGTGGGAGCGCCGTCTCCGGCGCGAATCGGTGTTGCCGTGGGAGCGCCGTCCCCGGCGCGATGACGGACGCGCGATCGCCGACGAGCGGCCGCTCCCTCGGCGCAGCATCGGCAGAATTGTGAGCGCTATGACTCGATTGACCTCCGCCCTGTCCGCCTATCGTGCCGCTTTCACCGGCACCTGGCCGGATGCGACGGCGCCGGAGCAAGTGCGCTTCGTGGTGCTGGACTGCGAGACCACGGGGCTCGACCCGCGGCGCGATCGCATCGTCAGCATCGGCGCCGTGGCGGTGAGCGGTGGCGAGATCGACCTCGGCGACACCTTCGAGGCGCTGCTGCGGGTGCTGCACAACACCGCCGCGACCCTGGTACACGGCATCACCCGCGACGAGACCCGCGAGGGTGTCGGCGAGGACGAGGCACTCGCCGGCTTGCTGGACTACCTGCGCGACGGTGTCATCGTCGGCCACCACATCGGCCATGATCTGGCCATGATCGACGCGGCCCTGGCGCGCCACCAGGCGCCCGGCCTGCTGAACCGGCACCTCGATACCGGCCTGCTGGCGCTGTTGCTGGAGGCCGACGGCGCCTTCGCCGGGCAGGCGCCGCTCGACGACCTGTCTCTGGACGGGCTCTGCCGGCGTTTCGACATCGCCCCCTATGACCGTCACACCGCGCCCGGCGATGCGTTTCTGACCGCGCAGATCCTGCTACGGTTGCTTCGGCTTGCGGCACGGAACGGGCGCGGTACCCTGGACACGCTGCTGGAGCGGCCGAAACTGGAAGACGCGTAGGCCGCGCGAATGCTTGCGACATTTCCGCGCCAGTGCACTGGTGCAGCGCTTCTCCTAATGTCGTGGTCGAGTATCCGACCAAAACAATGAGCAGAGATTTTGACCAGGTTCCTCGATATCGTGCTGGGCGCCAGTGGTCGGTCGCTGCTCGGCGCAGTTGTACTAGCCCCTGTTTCCTTCTCTGGGACCTCACCAATGCGCACCTTCAGTTGTCAGGTCTGCGGTCAGCCGGTCTACTTCGAGAACTCCATCTGCACCCATTGCGGTACGACACTGGGCTTCCTGCCGGACCGGCTGCGCCTGTCCGCGCTGCAGCAGGAGAGCGATGGTCTGTGGCACGTACCGTCGCCATGGCGCGCGACTGACGAGGGTGTGGCGGTACCCGGCCTGTTCGCGCGTTGGCTCGGCAGACACCCGGCGCCCGCGGCGGCGCCCATCGCCGAGACGCCGCCGGTACCGAGGGCCTACCGCAAGTGCGCCAACTACGAGCAGCACGAAGTCTGCAATTGGATGGTGCCGGCCGATAGCGCGGAGGCGTTCTGCGCCGCCTGCCGGCCGAACCAGTTGGTCCCGAACCTGGGGCGGCCCGGCAACCTGGAGAAGTGGTATCGCTTGGAGCGCAGCAAGCGCCGGCTCGCCTACGGACTGCTGCGGCTTGGGTTGCCGGTGCGCACCAAGGCGGAGGACCCGGCGGGTGGGCTCGGCTTCGCGTTCCTGTCCAACCTGGACGCCGCGCCCGGGGAGCCCGTGATGACCGGCCACGACAATGGGCTCATCACCATCAACATCGACGAGGCGGACGCGGCGCTGCGCGAGCGCATGCGCCTCGACATGGACGAGAAGTACCGCACCCTGCTCGGTCACTTCCGCCACGAGATCGCCCACTACTACTGGGATCTGCTGATTCGCGACGGTGCACGGCTGGACGCGTTCAGGGATGTCTTTGGCGACGAGCGGTTGGACTACGGCCAGGCGCTGGACAACCACTACGCCAATGGCCCACCGCCGGACTGGCAGAACCGCTTCGTCAGCGCCTACGCCGCCTCACACCCGTGGGAAGACTGGGCGGAGACCTTTGCCCACTATCTGCACATCGTGGACACGCTGGAGACCAGCGAGCACTTCGGCGTGCGCATCGCACGGCGCCTGGGCGACGGCACCGTGCAGCGCTCGGACCCGGACTTCGATCCCTACACCATCGACGACTTCGCGCCCATCATCGAAGACTGGCTGCCCCTGACCTTCGCGCTCAACAGCTTAAGCCGCAGCATGGGACAGCCGGACATGTACCCCTTCGTACTGTCAGAGGCCGTAATCGAGAAGCTGACCTATGTGCACCGGGTGGCGCGTGAGAGTCGGGTGCGGGGCTAGCGCACCTCCGCCGTGCTGCCCTCGATGGCATGCTCGGGCTCGGCGCGGCCGTCGATGTGCCTGGCCAGGAAGCGCTCCATGTGCGCGAAGGCATCGAGCCGGTTCTCCGGCCGCGCGAAGCCGTGGCCCTCGTCCGGGAAGACGATGTAGGTGACGGGCAGGCCCTTTTCGCGCATGGCACCGACGATCTGGTCGCTCTCGGCCATCTTCACCCGCGGGTCGTTGGCGCCCTGGAGCACCATCAGCGGGGCGTCGATCTGGTCCACGTGGAAGAGCGGCGAGATGCGCTGGTTCAGGGCCGGGTCGTGCTCCACGTCGCCGACGCGCAGCACCAACTCCTTCTTGGCCGGTGCCCAGTAGGGCGGAATGGACTCGAACAAGGTCTTGATATTGGACGGGCCGACGATGTCCACGCCGCAGGCGTAGAGGTCCGGCGTGAAGGCGAGCCCCGCCAGCGCCGCGTAGCCGCCGTAGGAGCCGCCGAGGATGCACACCCGCTTCGGGTCGGCGATGCCCTGGCCGATGGCCCATGCGACGGCATCGCTGAGATCGTGCTGCATGTCGCCGACGCCCCATTGGCCGTTGCCGGCGTTGAGGAACGCCTTGCCATAGCCGGTGGAGCCGCGGAAGTTGACCTGCACCACCGCGTAGCCGCGGTTGGCGAGCCATTGCGCCTGCGGGTCGTAGCCCCAGTGATCCCGTGCCCAGGGGCCGCCGTGCACCAGCAGCACCATGGGCAGCGGTGCCGCGGGCTTGTCGCCGGCGACGTTGGCGGGCAGGGTGACATAGCCGGGCAGGGTGAGCCCGTCGCGGGCGGTGATCTCCACCGGGCGCATGTTGGCCAGCCGGTACTCGTTCAGCTCCGGGCGGGTGACGAACAAGAGCTTCGCCTGCCGCGGGCTGTTCTCGCCTTGGCGGGTGTAGAGGTAATAGCTGACGGGACCGTCATCCGGCTGGTAGGCGACGATCCAGCGATCGTCGGCGAGGGTGCGGTCGGCGATGGACAGCGTGCCGTCGGCGACGCCGCGCAGGTAGTCGAAGTCCGGCTTCAGGCTCTCGTCCAGCAGCGTCCACTCGGGCTTCAGGTAGTCGAACTCCACCGCCTGGATGCGGTGCTCGGTGGGGTGAACCTCGACGGCGTCCACGTCGCTCTTGGCGTCGGATGCGAGCTCTTCCAGCGTCTTCCCGGTCTTCGGGTCCACCGCCAGCAGCCGGGTCGTGTCGCTGCCGAGTGAGCTGGTGATGAAGAGCTTGTCACCGGACTGGTCGAAGTCGTAGGCACCGCCGTTCTCGCCGAACGGGAAGCGGATCAGGTCCCGCCAGGGGGCGTCGCCGCTGTCGCGCACGCGGATGATGGTGTCGCCGGTCTTCGGGTCCTGCGCCTCGGCGGCACGGATGCGGAAGTCGGCATCGGTGAGCCAGCCGAGCACGTCGCCCGGGTTTTCGGTATCGAGCGTGACCTCGCCGCTGACGAGATCGATGCGGTACATGTCGAAGACGCTCGGGTCGCGCTTGTTGAGGCCCACCAGGAGCTCGCGGGGGTGCTCGGGGTCGGTGATGAGGTTCTCCGCGCGCACGCCGTCGAAGGGCGTCAGATCGCGGGTCTCGCCGCCGTCGAGGTCCACGGCATACAGGTGCCAGTTCTCGTCGCCGCCCTGGTCCTGCAGGTAGAACACCCGCTTGCCGTCCTCAGACCAGCCGTGGAAGCGGATGCCGCGCACCGTATCGTTGGTGATCTGGCGGGGCTCCTTCGACCCGTCCGCCGGCTGCACCCAGACGTTGAGCACGCCCTGCTCGGACGGCGCGAGCCAGCTCAGGTACTCGCCGGTGGGCGCGATGCGCGCCTGCGTGCGGGTCGGATTGCCGAACAGCACCTCCAGCGGGATCAGCGGCGGTAGGTCGGCGTTGGGCGTGGCGTTGTCGTCGGCGGCGGAGGTCATGTTGGCGGTGGTCATCAGGAAAATCGCTGTCAAGGCTGA
>NZ_JAJDNQ010000057.1 GCF_022340605.1 Thiohalocapsa sp. | reverse complement strand
GGACCCAGCTACGGCACTGCTCCGCAACAGGAGCGCAGGCCCGATGCCGCCGCCGATGGCGGCGCACCCGCCGGCCCGGAGGGCGGCTTCCCCGGCGACTCGGGCTTCGACGACGACATTCCCTTCTGATTCGGCGCGTGCAGCATAGCCGCTGCCACGAGGGCTCTGGGGGCTGGTGCGCTGCCGTGTGCCTGAGCTGTCGCGCGCCCGATTCGTTTTCCACCCAGCGTAAGGCTCACTGACCCATCATGTCCGACGTCCCTCGCATTCTTCTCATCGGTTCCGATGGCCAGGTTGGCTGGGAGCTGCGCCGAAGCCTTGCGCCGGTGGGGCAGGTGATCGCCGCGTCCATGGAGGGGCAGGCAGGCCCCGCCATCGACTTGTTGGATGCCTCTTCCGTGCGCCGTGTGTTCAACGACACGCAGCCGGATGTGGTGGTGAACGCCGCCGCCTATACCGCCGTGGATAAGGCCGAGAGCGAGCCGGAACTGGCGCGCGCCATCAACGCCGATGCGGTCAACGTGCTGGCGGACCTCTGCGCCAATGCCAGTATCCCGGTGCTGCATTACTCCACCGACTTCGTCTTTTCGGGCCGCACCGATCGGCCCTATCGCGAGGACGACACGCCGGAGCCACTCAGCGTCTACGGCGAGACCAAGCGCGCCGGCGAGCTGGTGCTGCTGGATTCGGCTGTCGATGCCCTCGTTCTGCGTACCGCATGGGTGTACGGCGTGCGCGGGCGCAACTTCCTGCGCACCATGATGAACCTGTTCCGCGAGCGCGCCGAGCTTCGCGTCGTGGACGACCAGGTCGGCACCCCCACCTGGAGCAGGCTGCTGGCGGAGGTCACCGCCCACGTGCTGCATTCGGTGCTGACCGGCGCCGTGGACATCAAGCAGGCGAAGGGGCTGTATCACGTCACCAGCGGCGGCGCGGTGTCCTGGTTCGGCTTCGCCAGTGCCATTCGGGATGTCAGCTGCAGCGGCTGCGAGCTGATTCCGATCCCGACCAGCGAGTATCCGGCGCCGGCCAAGCGCCCCGCCTATTCGGTGCTCGACACCACCAAGCTCCGCACCACCTTCGGCCTGACGCTGCCGGACTGGCGCCAGTCGCTGGCGCTGTGCATGGAGGATCTCGGCTAGGAGCCGACCTTGTCACCCGGCTCGTCCGAGTTCGCCGTGGCTTCGCCTTGCGTCTCGCCCGCATCGCGGCGAGCGGCAAGCATGCGCTCGATGCGCGCGCCGTAGACCTCCAGCGCCGCCTGTTCCGCGGGCAGTACCAGTTTCGCCTGTGCCGGGTCGTCGGGTGGGGCCTTGCCCACCAGCGCACGGAACGCGTGCAGGGCATCGCGCACGGCCGGGGTGTCGGTGCGCACCACGCTGCCCCAGCCGGGACCCATGTCCGTGGCGAACCGCTGCAACGGGTCGGTACGCGTACTTGGCTGCGCCTTTGCTGCGGCGCTGTCAGCGGGCGCTGTCAGTAGCCCGAGCCGCCAGAGCGCCCGCGCCGACGCATCACTCAGCATCGCGGTGGGCGCGGTCTGGCCGAGCCCGATGAGGGTGGCGAGGCGGCGCTCATAGTCACGGGTTTCGGCCCTCGTCAGCGGTGCCGTGATCTGCGCCTTCGGCAGCGCCAGTCCACTGCCATCGTCCATCCGCACCAGCAGCATCGGCCCGGGACGGTCGGGGTCGAAGGCCCAGTCCGGCAGATCGCCGCCTGCCAGGTCGAAGCCGACACCATACTTGGCGCGGACCAGCTTCGGCTGTTGGCCGGCCTTGACCCGCCGCTCCAGGTTTTGCAGGAACTCCGCCCAGGTGTATGGGTCGCTGCGGCCCTGGCCGTCGCGGTAGAACATGCCGGCGTTGCCGGTAACCACCGGTGAGTCGTGCTCGTAGCCATGGGGGGCCGGCCATTGCCGTGGGGCCGGGTGTCGGGGCGGCGGCAGCGGCGGCTCGCCGGGGCGCTGCAACATGGCATCGGCGGCGCGTGCGCCCGGGGGCGGCGTGCCGCCCGGCGTGAGCGGCTTGTAGCCGCGCGGTGCCAGTTGCAGCAGCGGCGCCGGCCTGCCCGGCAGCGTGTCCCTGATCCGCCCGGCCGCCGCCGGCTGCGGCTGGTCCGGCGGTGGGGGTGGCTGGACGGTGCGGGTGTTGCGCTCGTCGCCCTCGGCGAGGGTGAGAATACGCCGGCCCTGCACCGGCCCGAGGAAGTGGAAGAGGTAGTCCTCCACCGGGTTGGTGGCGCCCGAGTCTTCGCTCAGCAGGTACTTGGCCAGCGCCAGGACGATGAAGTCGTGCCGCAGCAGTTGCAGTTCCCGGTCCTCGGCGTCGCGCAGCCCATCCACGGTGTCGCGGATGATGAGCCGCACTTGGCCGTCGTGGAAGGGGCCGAAGCCGAGATCCAGGCGCCGGCGGTGTGCGGCCGGGTCGGCCGCGGTGAGCGCCAGCAGCTTCGCGCCGTAGCGGTGGATGACGCGCTGGAACGTCTGCGGCTGGAATTGCCAGACCCCGGCGGCGGCGCCCACCCGCCCGCCGCCGAGGGGCGGGCGAACGAAGTTGTTCCAGGTGTGCGCGCTCTCGTGCTCGCCGGTGGCGAGGAGCAGGCCCAGGCTGTAGCCGGTTCGCTCGGCGACGTCCAGCAGCGCCAGGAGTTGCCGCGGGCTGATGTCCCGGGTGCGGTCGTAGTCGCGGGCGCGGCGCTCCGCCAGCGCCCGGAAGCATTCCTCCGCCTCGGCTTGGGCGATGGCGGCATTTGGCGTATGCGGCGCCGCCGCCGGGGATGCGCCCGCGGCGGCTGCGGTCAGCAGACCCCCGAGCAGCAGGGCCGCGTCGCGGCGGCCTGGCGGTGGCAGGGTGTTCCGTGTCCCGTGGTGGGGCGTCGGGCTGCGTCTATAGATCAATGACTTGGCGCCTATTAGTGCTTCGCTGCGGAAATTCCGGTGCCGGGTTCCCTCATGGTCGTGGTCGTAATCGAATATCCGGACGCTTGAGATCACGACAACGACAACGACAACGACCTGAGATGGTCTCGGGACTTGCGCACTGTTGCACTGGGCCGGTGTTGGGCCGGTGTTGAGCCGGTGTTGGGCCGGTATGGAGCCGGAACAGGGCCGGCAACGGGGCAGGCGCGGGCGGTGGCCGCACGTGCTTCGCATTTTCCCCGGGGCGTCGGTAAGCCGCTATTGTCCCATGCCGGAGCAACGCTCGCGTGAGCGCCGGCAACGGTGCGGACTAGCCGCGCCACTGGCGTGGTGCTTGCATGCACCCCATACCACAGTTTCCGCCGATTCCGCTTTGGTCTTACCGCGGCCGGCACGCGGACAGTCGCCGTAGTTGCCCGGGATCAGCCTGGGCTGCGGTTGTTCGACGCCGCGTGACCGCTCCCGGTAATCTGACCCGAACGGTTATCCAACCTTCGTCATCCCTGGCCTCAACTCCGCAGCGGGAGAGCAGACCCCCATGACCACTACCCACGACGGTGCGAGCCGCACGAGCAACCGGAAACTTCTCGACTGGGTCGACGGGATGGCCCGGCTATGCAAGCCGGAGCGCATCTATTGGTGCGACGGCAGCCAGGCGGAGTATGACCGCCTGTGCGACGAGATGGTGCAGTCCGGCGCCTTTATCCGCCTAAATTCCGAGAAGCGCCCCAACAGCTACCTGGCACGCTCCCACCCGAGCGACGTGGCCCGGGTGGAGAACCGCACCTTCATCTGCTCCGAGCGGCAGGAGGACGCCGGCCCCACCAACAACTGGACGGACCCCCACGAGATGCGTGCGCGGCTCACCGAGCTCTTCGACGGCTGCATGCGCGGGCGCACCATGTACATCATCCCGTTCAGCATGGGGCCGCTGGGCTCGCCCATTGCCCACATCGGCGTGGAGATTACGGACTCCGCCTACGTCGTGGTGAACCAGCGCATCATGACCCGCATGGGCCAGCCGGTGCTGGACGTGCTCGGGGCGGACGGCGACTTCGTGCCCTGTATGCACAGCGTTGGTGCGCCCCTGGCGCCCGGTGAGCAGGATGTGCCCTGGCCCTGTGCCGGCAACGTCGAGGACAAGTACATCACCCACTTCCCTGAGACCCGCGAGATCTGGTCTTTCGGCAGTGGCTACGGCGGCAACGCGCTGCTGGGCAAGAAGTGCTTCGCGCTGCGCATCGCCTCGGTGATGGCACGCGACGAAGGCTGGCTTGCCGAGCACATGCTGATCGTCGGCGTGAAGTCCCCGGAGGGCAAGAAGCACTACGTGGCGGGCGCCTTCCCGAGCGCCTGCGGCAAGACCAATTTTGCCATGCTGATTCCGCCCAAGGGCTTCGAGGGCTGGGAGGTCACCACCGTCGGCGACGACATCGCCTGGATCAAGCCCAATCCAGAGGATGGTAAGTTCTACGCCATCAACCCCGAGTACGGCTTCTTCGGTGTCGCCCCTGGCACCAATGCCAAGTCCAACCCCAACGCCATCGCCTCGCTCGAGGCCAACTGCATCTACACGAACTGCGCCCTCACCGACGACGGCGACGTCTGGTGGGAGGGCCTGACCGAGGAGCCGCCGACGCACCTGATCGACTGGCAGGGCAAGAGCTGGACCCCCGGCTGTGGGCGCCCGGCAGCACACCCCAACGCCCGCTTCACGGCGCCGGCGAGCCAGTGTCCGTCCATCGACCCGGAGTGGGAGAACCCGGCCGGCGTGCCCATCACGGCCTTCCTGTTCGGCGGGCGGGTCAGCACGAACTTCCCGCTCGCCTTCCAGAGCTACAACTGGGAGCACGGCGTCTACATGGCCGCCACCATGGGCTCCGAGGCCACCGCCGCCGCCATCGGCCAGGCCGCCATGCGCCGCGACCCCATGGCCATGCTGCCCTTCTGCGGCTACAACATGGCCGAGTACTGGAAGCATTGGCTGCGCATCGGCCGGCAGAACGTTGCCACGCCGCCGCGCATCTTCCGCGTCAACTGGTTCCGCAAGAACGAGCACGGCAAGTTCATCTGGCCGGGCTTCGGCGAGAACATGCGCGTGCTGAAGTGGGTGCTGGACCGCTGCGACGGCCGTGCCTCGGCCATCGAGGGTCCCATCGGCTGGGTGCCCGGCTGGGACGACATGCACTGGGACGGGCTGGATTTTCCGCCGGAAGACTTCTTCTCCATCATGAATATCGACAAGGAGGTGGCCCGGCAGGAGACCGTGGAGCAGGACGAGCTCCTCACCCGCTTCGGCGATCACCTGCCGCGGGAGATGGAGCTGGAGCGCGAGCTGCAACTGGCGCGCCTGTACCATTCCCCGCCGGTGTGGGACCTGTCTCGCGCCGTGGCTCGCTGATTCCCACCCCTTCCGCTCCTGCGTCTGCCCCGCTGCCTCGTGCGGCGGGGCGGGAGCCAGCGGGCGTTCTTCAGGTGCTCAACTTACCGGTGGTCGTTCAGCACCGACCACCGGCCGATTCCGACCGCGAGCGCCGCTTTTTGCCGCGCGGCGCTCCGTTAGACTGGGGCAAAGATGTCCGCTGCCCTCGGGAGACCGCCGACGCTCATGCGGGGGTCCCGAGCAGGACGGTGGGGTGGGCACGGCGCAGGCGCCCATCCAGACGCTCCGCCCATCGGCACCCGCCGTCTGCCCATGTTCAGAGCCCCGAGTTTCGTTGCTCGCAGCGCCGTCATTGGGTGGTGGCTCGGCTGTGCCTTCGTTTGCGCCGCGCAGGCGGCAGCAGTGGAGGCGATGTCGGGGGACCTTGTGCGGGAGGTCATCGATGCGGCGCGCTTCGCCTACGGACTGGAGACGGACTATTGGCAGCACCCGGATGCCTACCGCACCCGGGATCAGGTTTACCGGCACTATCGCCAAGGTTTCAGCCCGGACCTCGCCGCCGCCATGACCGACCACACCCTGAGCGGCGACGCTGACCTCGCCACCTGGGTGCCGAAGCAGGTGTTCGTGGCCGAGCTCCGGGCCAACGAGGCCCTGGTGTGGTTCCCGACGCCGCCCACCTTCGGCAAGGGCGGACTCTGGGATCTGGACGACTACATGGTCCTGCGCCTGCACCGCGACGGCGGCCGTTGGGTGGTCTACTGGGGGCGGGATCAGTCCGCGCCGCCGGCGCAGTGAGTCGACCGCACCAGCCTCGTCAAGCTGCTTAGAGCCTGCGGTGCCCCCAAATCATCTGTCGATTCGACAAAGGCTTACATGCGTGTCGGCGCCCTGGCGCCGGGTGCCCGGCGTCGAGTCGGGCACACGGTGAGCCGGCTGAAAGCCGGCGCTCTCAGCGGGCCGCGCGGGTGGCGAGCAGCGCGTAGGTCGGGTCGAGCGCGTAGGTCGGGCTGAGCGATAGCGAAGCCCGACACGGCGGTATCGTCGCCTGCTTGTTAGATCTCGTGCGTCGGCCCAGCCGATGACGTCCGTGCGCCACAAGGCCGCGGCCGATCGTCTTGAATCCGCTCAGCGCTTCAGCGCCGCGCGAAAAGTCCAGGCCGCCTCATCCAAGTGCGCCTCCAGCGCCGAGCGCTCCGGTCCATCCAGCGTCTCCGCGTAGTCGCGCACGCGCTGCATCAAGGCCCCGAGCGCGGCCTCCACCTCGGCCGCCGTGAAATCCTCCCGTGCCGGTACTGGCGGGGCGGCGGTGGCGTCCACCGGCTCGACGACGGCGCTGCGCGGAATCAGCTTCCGCTCGCCGCCGCTCTCGGGACTGGCGGTCATCGGCCCCGTCTTGCGATACATCTCACCCTGCCAACGGAACCTGGCGCCGGCCGGGAGCTTGGGAAACTTCATGGGCACACTCCTTGAGGAAGAGGAATCAGCAACAAACGCCAACTTGTCCGGTCGCGGCTCATGAAGCAACCCCGTGGCGGTGCGGCTGAGCGATCGCCGAGCCCGATACGGCACCGACCGCAACCGCCTGCTCGTCGGGCCTCCTGGCGTCGGCCCGACCTACGAGGGCTGCCTGAATCGGGGCCCTAATGGGTTCTCGTCACATCGTCGCACTCCGCACCCCGCACTCGATAACGTCGGCCAGGGTTACGGCGTCCGCGCCACACACCAAACATCAACTCGCCCGGCGCCCGCGCGCAACAACACCCGCGCCACCTCGGCAACGGTGCTGCCAGTGGTGACCACATCGTCCAGCACCGCCACGTGGGCGCCGGTGAGGTCTGCGGTCGCGCGGAAGGCGCCGCGCAGGTTCTGCTTGCGTGCCTTGGCCTCCAGGGCCGCCTGCGGCGGTGTGGAGCGCGTGCGCTCGCAGCAGCGCGCCAGCACCGGCAGCTCCAGCGCCCGGCCGACGACGCGCGCCAGCTCCAGCGCCTGGTCGTAGCCGCGCTGCCGCAGCCGCCGCGGATGCAGCGGCACGGGTACGATGCCGGCCGGCCGCTCGCCGCCGGCATGCGCTAGGGACTCCCCCAGCAGCAGCCCCATGAGCCTCAGCGTATTGAGTCGGCCGCGGAACTTGAGCCCGCCTACCAGCGCCGGCAGCGGCTGCTCGTAGCGGAAGGCCGCATGGGCGCGCGCGAACGGCGGCGGCTTGCGGCGGCACGGACCGCACAGCGGGCCTTCCTCACCGTGGCCGGCCGCCAACACCGCCTCCGGCAGCGGCAGCGCGCAGCGCACGCAGGCGACACCCGTGGCCGGCAGCTCTGCCCGGCAGCCGGCGCAGAGGTCGAGCCCGTCGTCGCCCGGCGCGCCGCACAGGATGCAGGTGGGCGGGAAGATGAGATCGGCCGCGGCGCGCGTCCAGTGCGTTGGCATCGATATCACCATGAGGATCGGGTAGCCTTCATCATAAGTCCGTCCACCGCCGTGGGAGTGCCGTCCTCGGCGCGACGGGCGCCCAATCGCGGCGGGGACGCCGCTCCCACGGGTCCATCAGCGCCGGCGCGGGGCACGCGACCCGCCTGGGGATGACCCGCACGCTTCTTCTCTGCGGATACTACCCGTCGTCGTCGTAGCTCAGACCGACCCAGTGCTCGGCGGCGTCTACTGCGCCGCGCCCGGTCGCTGGCAATGCGGTTTGCGGCTGGCGTCTGCTCGCGGCCGCTGTCGGGTCGCTGTCAACTGCGGTTGTCATCTTTGGTTGACAGCGCGGGGCGTGGCGGGGAGGATGAGGTTAAGAAGTGCGAAGCGCGAAGTGCGACGTGCGCGGTGACGACCTCCAGACACAAGCCCAAGCCCCTCCTCCGGATTCGATGCAAGCAACCGTAAAGATGCCCGCGGCGACCACCGCCGGGCGCCACGACTGGACCGTCGACGATGCCGAGGTCCTGCTCGGCCGGCCCTTCAATGATCTGTTGTTCGCGGCGCAGAGCGTCCATCGCGCGCGCTTCGACCCCAACCGCATCCAGCTCAGCACGCTCTTGAGCATCAAGACGGGCGGCTGCCCGGAGGACTGCGGCTACTGCTCCCAGAGCGCGCAGCACGAGACGGAGCTTGCGCGCCAGCGCCTGTTGCCGCTGGACGAGGTGCTGGACACCGCGCGCCGTGCCCGCGACGCGGGCGCCACCCGCTTCTGCATGGGCGCCGCCTGGCGCAACCCCACCGACAAGAACCTTGAGACGGTGCTGGCCATGGTTGCCGGCGTGAAGGCGCTCGGCATGGAGACCTGCGTGACCCTGGGCATGCTCACGGCGGAGCAGGCCGAGCGGCTCGCCGGCGCCGGGCTCGACTATTACAACCACAACCTGGACACGTCGCCCGAGTTCTACGGGCAGGTGATTTCGACCCGCACCTACCGCGATCGGCTCGATACGCTGGAGCACGTGCGCGCCGCCGGACTCAAGACCTGCTCCGGCGGCATCCTCGGCATGGGCGAGGGGCGCCGCGACCGCGCGTCCATGCTCTGCCAGCTCGCGAACCTGCCCGCGCATCCGGAGTCCGTGCCCATCAACCTGCTGGTCCAGGTGGAGGGGACGCCGCTGTTCGGCACCGCGACACTGGACCCCTTTGAGCTGGTGCGCACCATCGCCGCCGCCCGCGTGATGATGCCGGGCAGTTACGTGCGCCTGTCGGCGGGCCGCGATGACATGAGCGATGAGCTGCAGGCGTTGTGCTTCCTGGCCGGTGCCAACTCGGTGTTCTACGGCGAGCGGCTGCTCACGACGCCCAACGCCGGCGCCCAACGGGACCTGGCGCTGTTCGCGCGCCTCGGTCTCGCCTTCGAGACCGCCGAGCTGCCGGGTCGCGAGGCGCCCGGCGCCTGTCACCACCATGCGGACCAGCTCGCCGCCAGCGACTGATTCAGCCGCCGGCGACGCAGACGCTCGCCGGCCCCAGCGCAATGACCGTCCACCGCGCGCCCGACACCACAAGCCCGAGTACCGACGCCGACAGCGCGCCCGGCGCGGACGGTTGGGATGCGGACTCCTCGGCGAGCGTGCCGCGGGACGGTCTGCCGTCCCTGCCGGATGCGCCCGCGCAGCACGCCTCGGCGGACGCGGATGCAGCGCTCGCCGCGGAGCTGGAGCGGTTGCGACGCGAGAACCTCTACCGCGCACGCCGCGTGCTGGAGGGCCCGCAGGGCGTGCGGCCCGTCATCGACGGGCGCGGCATGCTGTCGTTCTGCAGCAACGACTACCTCGGTCTGGCGGCGCACCCGGTGCTTGCGGACGCGCTGCGCGAGGGCGTCGCGCGCTATGGCGTCGGCAGTGGCGCTGCGCACCTGATTAGCGGCCACAGCGAGGCCCACCGGCAGTTGGAGCTGGATCTGGCTGATTTCACGGGCCGGCCGCGCGCGCTGCTCTTCTCCACCGGGTATATGGCCAACCTCGGCGTCATCAGCGCGCTCTGTGCCCGCGGCGAGCACGTCTACGCGGACCGGCTCAACCACGCCTCGCTCAACGACGGCGCGCGCCTCGCCGGTGCCCGGCTGAAGCGCTATCCGCATCGGGACGTGGCGGCGCTGGAGCGCATGAGCGCGGGGCCGGGTGCCAGCATGATCATCACCGACGGCGTCTTCAGCATGGATGGCGACATCGCCCCGTTGCCGGAGCTGGCGCGCGTCGCCCAGGCCGCCGGTGCGCGGCTCATGGTGGACGACGCCCACGGGCTCGGCGTCGTCGGCCGTGCCGGTCGCGGTACCCTGGACCTGCTGCGGATGGATGATCTCCAGGTGCCGATCCTCGTCGGCACCTTGGGCAAGGCTTTCGGTACCTTCGGCGCCTTCGTCGCCGGCAGTGAGGCCCTCATCGAGACCCTGATCCAGCGTGCCCGCAGCTACATCTACACCACCGCGCTGCCGCCCGCCGTGGCACATGCCACCTCTGCCGCGCTGGCGCTGGCGGTGCGCGAGGAATGGCGCCGCGAGCACCTGCACCGGCTCATCGCCCGCTTCCGCCACGGCGCCGCGGCATTGGATCTGCCGCTGATGGAGTCGCACACGCCCATCCAGCCGCTGCTGGCCGGCGACTCCCTGGTGGCGCTGGAGTGGAGCCTGTTTTTGGAGAACAACGGCGTGCTGGTGAGCGCCATCCGCCCGCCGACCGTGCCCAAGGGCGCCGCGCGGCTGCGTATTACCCTGTCCGCGGCGCACCACGAGCAGGACATCGACCGGCTGCTGGAGCTGCTGGGACGGCTGCCGCGGCGTCGCGGCCGAGTGCCGAGGGCCAACGGCGGCCCAATGACCTGAGGTAGATCAATGAGCGCAGTCTTGTCTGCGAAGACGCCCTTGGTGCTGTTGCACGGCTGGGGCATGAACGCCGGCGTCTGGGAGGGGCTCCCGGAGGGGCTGCACCGGCGCTTCGCTCCGGTACCGCTGGACCTGCCGGGCCATGGCGGCGCGGCCCACTCGCCCGAGCAGTGGTCGCTGGACCACTGGGCGCGGGCGTGTCTGGATCAGGCCGCCGAGCGCGCCCCCGACGGCGCTCCCGGGCCGGCCGTCTGGCTCGGCTGGTCGCTGGGTGGTCTGGTGGCCTTGCAGGCGGCGCGCCTGGCGCCGGAGCGCATTCGTGCGCTGGTGCTGCTGGCGGCGACTCCGCGCTTCGTGCGTGCGGCGGACTGGCAGGTGGCGGTGCCGGAGGGCACCCTGGGGCAGTTCCACGATGGACTCCTGGCGGATTGTGCCGGGACACTGGAACGCTTCCTGGCGCTTCAGGTCCGAGGAGCAGAGGACGCCCGCGGCGTGCTGCGGCGCTTGCGTGCCGGCGTGGCGGGGCGGCCGGCGCCGGACCCGGCGGCCCTGGAAACGGGGCTTGGCTTCCTGCGTGAGGAGGACCTGCGCGGCCCGCTGCCAGACATCCGCGCGCCGGCGCTGTGGCTCTTCGGTGAGCGCGACACCCTGGTGCCCGCGGGCGCCGCCGAGCGCGTCGCGCTGCTGATGCCCGACGCCCGGGTGCGTGTGATTGCCGGTGCCGGACATGCGCCCTGGCTGTCGCACGGCGCCGAGACCGCGGCGGTCATCAACGAGTTTCTGGATGGGATCGGGCTTTGAACGTTATCGACAAGCATGCCGCGCGCCGGGCCTTCGACGCCGCCGCGGCGAGTTATGACCGGGTTGCGGTGCTGCAGCGCGAGATCGGCCAGCGCATGCTGGAGCGGCTCGGCTACATCCGGCTCGCGCCGCGGCGGGTGCTGGATCTCGGCTGCGGCACGGGCCTGGCGCTGGACGGCCTCGCGCGGCGCTATCGCCGCGCCGAGATCGTCGCGCTGGACTTCGCGCCGAACATGCTGCGCCAGGCGCGCCGCCGCGGGCACTGGCTGAACCGGCCGCGGGTGGTGTGCGCCGACGCCGAGCGGCTGCCGCTGGCGGACGACTCGGTGGACCTGATCTTCTCCAACGCCACGCTGCAATGGGTCAACGACCTGGACGCCACCTTTCGCGAGCTGCTGCGGGTGCTGCGCCCGGGTGGGCTTTTGCTGTTCAGTACCTTCGGCCCGGACACGCTGGCGGAGCTGCGCGCCGCTTGGGCGGCGGTGGACGGCGGCCAACACGTGAACCCCTTCCTGGACATGCATGACATCGGCGACGCCCTGGTGCGTGCACGCTTTGCGGACCCCGTGATGGACGTCGAGCGCATGACGCTCACCTACCCGGACATCCATGGTCTCATGCGCGACCTGAAGCAGCTCGGCGCCCACAACGCGTTGGCCGGGCGCCCGCGCGGCCTCACCGGGCGCCGCCGGCTCGCGGACTTGGCGCAAGCTTACGAGTGCGAGCGCAGCGATGGACGCCTGCCGGCCACCTACGAGGTGGTCCACGGTCATGCGTGGGTCAGCGCCAAGGCGCAGCGGCAATTCGCCACCGACGACGGCGTGGCCATCCCGCTCGCCGCCATCGGCGGTCGCCGGTCCGCGTCGAAGCGGGCCGCCGGAGGTCACCGATGAGCGGTATTTTCGTCGCGGGGACGGACACCGGCGTCGGCAAGACCGAGGTCGCGACCGGGTTCCTGGCGGCCCTCAAGGCGCGCGGCATCACCGCCGTCGGTATGAAGCCCATCGCCTGCGGCTGCGTGCCGGGCGATGACGGGCTGCAGTGCGACGATGCCATCAAGCTCATGGCCGCAAGCGGTGTCGACGCGCCCTATGGCGAGGTGAACCCTTACGCGCTGGCGGACCCCATCGCGCCGCACATCGCCGCCGGATTGGCGGGCGTGGACATTCGGCTCGGGCGCATCCGCGACGCCTATCAGGCGCTGTCGCAGCGCGCCGAGCGCGTGGTGGTCGAAGGCGTCGGGGGCTGGCGCGTGCCCTTGGGTCCGGCCCTGGCGCTGAGCGATCTGCCCAGCGCCCTCGGTGTACCGGTGGTCTTGGTGGTGGGTCTGCGCCTCGGCTGCCTGAATCACAGTCTGCTCACGGCGGAGAGCATCCGCGCCCGCGGGGTGCGGCTGGCGGGGTGGGTCGCCAACGAGGTGGACCCGGATATGCGCGCCAAGGACGAGAACATTGCCACCCTGGCCGCCCTCATCGACGCCCCAACGCTGGGCGTCGTGCCCCGTCTGGACCTGCCGAAGCCCGAGGTTGTCGCCGAATACCTGAACCTGGAGCCGCTGCTGCGCTGAGGGGCAGGTGGCGCGTGCTAAGCTCTCGACGGGGTGGGATGTTGCCGCCGCCCGCGTCCGATGCAACTGCATCAAACCCCAACCTCCAACCCCAACGTCCAACCCCAACGTCCAATCCCAGCGTCGAAACCAGGCCAAGGATCACCCGCATGCCCGCTTCGCAACCCCGCGCCCTCCAGCCCCCGTGCCGGTCCAAAGCTGTTGCTGCAACCGTCTGCGCGCTGACCCTACTATGCGTCGCGGGAGCGGTCTCGGCCGACCCCATCGGCCAGGCGCTGGCGCTCGGCGATGCGAGTCTGGTGGTGCAGGAGCGCGGGCGCACCGTCATCGCCAACAATCCCGATCGCGGCATGATGCCTGCCTCAACGATGAAGCTGGTGACGGCACTGGCGGCCATCGAGCGCTGGGGACTCCAGCACCATTTCACCACCGAGTTCCGGCAGGCCCGAGACGGCCGGCTGTGGGTGGTTGGCCAGGGCGACCCCTACCTGGTCTCGGAGGAGCTGGACCAGGCCGTGCGGGCGCTGAAGCGCCAGGGTGTCAGCAGCGTCGACGGCATCGGCCTGGATGACAGCCTGTTTGTGGCCGGCGACCGTATCCCGGGCCGCTCTTCCACCGCCAATCCCTATGACGCCCCGGTGACGGCATTGGCCGTGAACTTCAACACGGTCAACGTGATCGTCTCCGGAGGCCGGGTTTCGAGTGGCGAGGCGCAGACGCCCGTGACCGCCACCGCCCGGCGCATGGGCGCTGCCATGGGCAGCGGCAAGCAACGGGTCAACCTGCGCACCCGCGACAATGCGCTGCGCCACTGCGGCGAGTTGCTGGAGCTGAAGCTCCGGGCCGCGGGCATCCGCGTCAACGGCGACGTGCAGGTCGGCCGCGCGCCGGCGGGGGCGAAGCTGCTGCTGACCCACCAGAACAGCCGCCCGCTGTCCGTGGTGCTCAAGAACATGCTGGAGTACTCGACCAATTTCGTCGCCAACGACCTGTTCCTCATGCTCGGTGAGCGCGGCGGGCAGAGCAGCATGGCCCAGTCGCAGCGGGTCATGGAGGACTGGGCGCGGCGCAATTTCGGCTGGCGCAATTTCACCATCGAGGACGGTGCCGGCCTGTCGCGCGGCAACCGCATCAGCGGCCGCCAGATGATCGATGTCGTGAATGCCATGGCACCCTATCGCGACCTCGTGCCGGTGCAGGACGGCAATCGGAACGTGCGTGCCAAGACCGGCACGCTGCACGGCGTGAGCTGCTATGCGGGCTGGGTGCGCCGCAACGGCGACTGGGCGCCCTTCAGCCTGCTCATCAACCAGCCGGTGGCCTACCAGTTCCGCAACCAGGTGGCGAGCGCCCTTGCCGCGGCGCCGACCCTGGCGCGTTATTGAGCGCGTCCGTGAACGGGCTCACGCGGCGCAGGCCTGGCGCCGCCGCTGCGGCGGTGCAGAGGCTTCTGTGCCGGCGTCGGGCATTGCTGGCGTGGCTGCTGCTGGCGGCCTGCGGCCTGCTGGCCGGCTGCGGCACGCTGACGCTGCCGTCGACGCCGGCCGGCGGACCCACGGGTGGCGCGGCGGCGTCATCACCGCAGCGGGGCGGGAACGCGCTGTACATGAAGGCGAAGGGCGGTTATCCGTCGCTCGCTCCCCTGTTGAAGCGGGTGACGCCGGCCGTGGTCAACGTCGCGGTCATCTCCGATGTGAGCCTGGAGGACCAGGCCTTTCTGACGGACCCCGCGTTCCGCCAGTTCCTGGAGCAGCTCGACATCGAGCCACCGGACCCCGAGGAGCTGCGCCAGCGCCAGAGCGTCGGCTCCGGGGTCATCGTGGACGGGCGCCGGGGGCTGGTGCTCACCAATGCCCACGTCATCGAGGACGCCCGCGACATCACTGTCACGCTGAAGGACCGGCGCAGCTTCAAGGCGCAGCTCATCGGCCGCGACGTCGGTACCGACATCGCGGTGCTGCAGATGATGCCGGTGGACACCCCGCGGGTTCCCTTCGCCAATTCCAATGACCTTGAAGTTGGCGACTTCGTGCTCGCCATCGGCAATCCGTTCGGGCTCGGGCAGACGGTCACCTCCGGTATTGTCAGCGCCGTCGGCCGCACCGGCATCGCCGACGACAGCCTGGGCGAGCTGATCCAGACCGATGCGTCCATCAACCCGGGCAACTCCGGTGGCCCCCTCATCGACCTTGCCGGGCGCATCGTTGGCATCAACACCGCCCTCATCGGGCCGTCCGGTGGCAATGTTGGCATCGGCTTCGCGGTGCCCGGCAACCGGGTGCTGCGAGCCATGCGGCGGATCGTCGGCGGGCGGTAGGTCGGGCCGGCGTCAGAAGGCCCGACATCGCGGCTGTTGCTCAGCCCGGCCGACGCGTTGCGTCGCCGAGCATGGGGGAGAGCGCCGCGTAGGCTGCGCTCGCGTCCAGGTCGTAATTGTCGAGATCATCCAGCCAGCGGTTGTTGGCGACGCGCGCCGCGCCGGGCATGTCGTGCACGAGCGCCGGGTCCAGGTAGGTTGGCGGAATCTGGCGCTCCCGGACCTGGAGCGCCGCCTCCCACAGCATTGGCGTCGTCAGCACCAGGCGGTTGGCGTGGACCAGCCCCGGACAGTTGCCGAGCCAGCCGATCTTGTGCTGCAGGCTGCCGTGGTGGGCGAGGTAGCAATCGGCGACCCGGGCGAAGACCGCCGCCTCGAACAGCGGCCGGCCGACGAGGCTCAGCACCGGCAGCAGGCCGTCGAGCGCCGCTGCAATGGCCGCTGCGGCGTGCCGCTCGGCGGCGATTAGCCGGGCCTGCTCCGTGCTTGGCGCGGGGGGCACGTCATGGAGCACCGAGAAGCCGTCGATGATCAGCGCCGCGCCCGGATGATCGGCCGCGAGCCGGCGGCCGATCTCGATGAGCCCTGGCACCTGCGAGACCCAGGTGCGGTTCTCCATCCGCAGCGTGACCCACAGGATGGGCCGGTGCCGCCGGCGCAGCGCCGCCGCCCGCGCGCGCAGCGCGGACGGAACCTGCTCGGCGGCGACGTGCCGCACGCGCCGGAGCAGTTCCTCGCCGATGCGCGTGCCGCCGACCCGGATCAGCAAGCGATGCGCCGTCGCGGCCTGCTCCATGGGCACGGGGAAGCGCTCGCGGTGAAGCGGCGTGCGGCGCAGCTCGGGGAAGAGGTCCTCGACGCGTCCCCAGGGCTCGGCGCAGAGGCTGATGCCGGCGACAGGCAGGCGATCGACGCGCGCCGCCAGGCGCTCGAGCCCCGTCAGTGCATTCCACAAGTGATGCGCGAACTGGCGGTTGTCCACCAGCGCCCAGGGCCGCGGCGGGTCAGTGCGCGCCAGGTAGGACCGCAGCCGGCGGTGCTCTGCCAGCAGGTGCGCGCGCAGCTCGTCGATCTCGTCGCGGCCGTGCCAGCGCATGCGCTCCGCCAGCAGCAGCGCGGTGCGCAGCGCCGGCAGAAACAGGTAGAGCTTGATCCAGCCGCGGCCCTCACGGCCGGCGGCGAGCAGCATCGCCGGTGCGTCGCCGTCGACGGGAAACCAATAGAAGACGGGTTGGTTCTGCGCCGCCAGCAGGCCGTGGATGGCGCGCCTGAGCCGGCCCGTCGCCGGGCAGACAGCCTCCACGGCGCCCTGGTCCAGCGCCTCGATCTGGAAGGCGGTGCGATCGGGGTCGGCGTCGATGCCCAGCGCGGCGCGCCGCGCCGCGCGGCCGGCCGGCAGATGGGATGCCGGGATCAGGCCCCGGTTGGCGGTAACGTGCTCCGGGTGCAAGTGGTGCCTGGCGAGGAATGCCCGGTCGCCGTCACCGGGTGCGGCGAGGTCGATGAGCCGGTAGTCCGGAGCCGCGGCCAGGGCCGCGCGGATCACCGGTGCGGGCGGCAGCGGCGCCCAGTCGCGCGGACTAGGTGCCTGGTCGCTGCCGAGGCCCAGCAGGCGGGCTTCGCGGGCCTCGTAATGCGCCCGCTCGCTCGCCGCGAAGCGGGGCAGCCGGCGCGCCTGCTCGATCAGCTTGCCCCAGAGCTTGCGTGGCAGCCTACTGGGCAGCCGACTGGGGAGCCGGCGGGGCAGGGCGAGCCAGTGTTGCCGTGGCCGTGGCACTTGGGCGAGGGCAGAGCAGGGCGTCTCGGCTGGACGCCCGCGGCATCAACCGCCGGTGACGGGCGGAAAGAAGGCCAGCTCGTCGCCGTCGGCCACCGGCGTGTCGGGCCTGGCCATCTGCTGGTTCACTGCCGCCAGCACCCGGCGTTGCTCGTCCAGCGCCGCGGCCCAGGCGCCGCCGCGCGCGCGCAGTCGGGCGCGGATGTCGGCGACGCTGCCGGCGTGCGCTGGCGGCAATTGCTCCGCGTCGGTGCCGACCGTCTCCCGCAGGCTCGCGAAGTAGAGCACGCGGATCACGGCAGCAGCTCGCTGAACGGGATGAAGCTCACCAACTCGCCGGCGCGAAACGGCCGGTTCTCCGTGAGCTCCACGAGCCCGTCCGCCCAGGTGAGCGAGCCGAGGTCCGCGGAGGATCGGCTGCGGAACACCTCGACCCGCGCGACGCCATCCTCGCCCGTCACCAGCCGCGCACGCTGGTATTCGCGACGCCTGTCCGGCTTCGACCAGTCGAAGCCGGCCGGCGCCTGGATGCGCCGTGGCGCCGGCACCGGGTCCAGCCCCTGCATGCGCTGGATGAACGGCCGCGCGAACAAGCAGAAGGTCACGAACAGCGACACCGGGTTGCCGGGGCTGCCGAGGAAGGGCGTTTTGCCCCCCAGTGCCTCCGTCTGTCCGCCCGCCACCTGCGCGCCGATATGCCCAAAGGCCACCGGCCGGCCTGGGCGCATGGCGACGCTGCGCAGCTCCAGCCGGCCCAATTGCTGCATGGCCGGTCGCACGTGGTCCTCCTCGCCGACGGAGACACCGCCGCTGGCCAGCACCAGGTCCGCCCGGGCGGCGCCGTCGGCGAGCGCGGCCGTGGTGGCCGCCAAGGTGTCGGCAACGATGCCGAGGTCGAGGATCTCGCAGCCGAGCCCTGCCAGCAGGGCGCGGAGCAGGGTGCGGTTGGAGTTGTAGATCTGGCCCTCGCCGAGCGGTGCACCGGGCTCCACCAGCTCGTCGCCGCTGGCGAGGATGGCGACCTTGAGCCGGCGGCGGACGGACAGCGCCGCCGCGCCCGCCGAGGCGGCCACGGCCAGGTGCTGCGGGCCGAGCCGGATGCCCGCCGGCAGCACCTGGTCGCCGGCGCGCAGTTGCTCGCCGCGATAGCGGATGTTGCGCCCGGCCTGGACCCCCGCCGGCAGCCGCACGCGGGCGTCGGCCACTGCCTCGCAGGCCTCCTGGACCACGACGGTGTCGGCGCCCGCCGGCACCGGTGCGCCGGTGAAGATGCGCGCGGCGGTGCCGGGTAGCAGCGGCTCGGCGCGGTCGCCGGCGGCGATGCGCTGCGACACCGGCAGCTCGGGGCCGGCAGCCACGTCGGCCGCGCGCACCGCGTAGCCGTCCATGGCGCTGTTGTCCCAGGCCGGCTGGTCGATGGGGCTCCTCAGCGGTTCGGCCAGCACGCGGCCGAGGGCGTCGTCGAGGGCGATGGTCTCGGTGGCCGCGACGGGACGTGCATGCTCCAGCAGCAGTGCCACGGCCGCCTCGACGGACAGCGGGGCGGCGGTCTCGCCGCCGCAGTCGTGCGCGCCGGCCATGGTCAGCGCTCCGCGAGGCGCGCAATGAGCTGCGCGAAGTTGCACGGGCGGGTGCGGCTGTCCAACTGTGCGTGCAGGATGTGCTCCCAGGCGGTGCGGCAGGCGCCGGTGGAGCCGGGCAGGCAGAAGATGAGCGTGCCGTTGGCGATACCGGCAAATGCCCGCGACTGCACCGTGGAGGCGCCGATCTCCTGGTAGGAGATCTGCCGGAACAGCTCGCCGAAGCCGTCCACGGTCTTGTCGAACAGGGGCAGCACGGCCTCGGGCGTGCTGTCGCGGCCGGTGATGCCGGTGCCGCCGGTGCTGATCACCACGCGCACGTCCGGGGTCGCGATCCAGCGCGAGAAGAGCGCCCGCAGGTGGTAGAGATCGTCACGGCAGATGACCTTCTCGACCACCTGGTGTCCGGCGGCCTGCGCCTGCTCGCGCAGGTAGTCGCCGGAGGTGTCGTTGGCCTCGGTGCGGCTGTCGGAGACGGTGAGCACCGCGATGGCCAGCGGCAGGAAAGGGGCGTCGGCTGGGGTTCGGCTCATGGGGAAGTACGGGGTGCGTAGTACGAAGTGCGGGGCGTGCGAAGTGCGGGATAGTCGCACAATGGGGCGCTCACCAGAGGGTTTCTACGCCGAATAGCGCGAATGCGGGGTCGCGCGTTACTAGCGGCATCCGTTCCAGCTCGCTCTGCGCCGCCAGCATGCGGTCGAACGGGTCGCGATGCTCCACTGGCCAACTGCCGGCCCTGAGCGCATGCAAATGGCTAACCGGCAGGTGCCGGAAGCCGTCGGCCGCAACGAACTCGGCATAGCGCGCGGTTGCCATCAGAGGCGTGTCCTCAAAGCCACTTGGGGGCCAGGATCAACAACCAGATTACCGCCGCGAACAGGATGCTGGTGAAGACAGCCGCGGAGGCGATGTCCTTAGCGCGGGCGGAGAGCTCGTGGCGCTCCGAGCCGACGCGGTCCACGTTGGCCTCGATGGCGGAGTTCAGCAGCTCCACGATGGGCACCAGCAACAGGCTGCCCACGAGCATCGCCCGCTCCACGGGTGTCTCGCCGAGCCAGAGGCCGAGCGGCAGCATCGGGATCAGGATGAAGATCTCCTGCCGGAACGCCTCCTCGCCCTGATAGCAGGCCTTGAGGCCCTTCATGGAATAGCCGAAGGCGTAGATGACTCGCTTCCAGCCGCGGGCGTTGTGGTGGGCCATACTGCCTAGTGAATGCCTCGGCGTTGTGGGAGCGGCGTCTTCGCCGCGACATGCCGTCGTCGAGCCATCGCGAGCGCTGATCGGTCAGTTGTCCACCGGCTCCAAGCGGCGCTCGACGCGCTCGATGCGTCGTCGCAGGTCGTCGAGCTCGGAATGCCCGCCGTAGACTGCGGTTGTCAGCGCGCCGAGTTGCTGGCCCATGCTAGCAAGCTGGAGATGCGTTGACGCGGCGTGGCTCTTCAGCTCCGCGATGTCGGTACGAATCGCACACAGTTGCCCAGCCACCAAGTTGTCAATGTCAGTGGTCATGAGGCGCCCTCGTCGGCGATCCGTCTTTCACTAATCTTGCGCCCGATCCGGCCGCCAGGCCAAGTCCAGCTGCCTGGCCGCGCGCACGTCGTCCAGCCGGCGCACAGGCAGGGTGTGCGGGGCCTGCTTGAGCAGGTCCGGGTTCTGCCGCGCCTCGGCGCGGATCTTGGCCATTGCGTCCACGAAGCCGTCCAGCGCCTCCTTGGGCTCGGTCTCGGTGGGCTCGATGAGCAGGCACTCGGGCACCAGCAGCGGGAAGTAGGTGGTGGGCGCGTGAAAGCCGTAGTCCAGAAGGCGCTTGGCGAAGTCCATGGCATTGGTGCCGAGCTCCTTGGCCTCGTGCTTCAGGGTCACGATGAATTCGTGGCTGGCGCGCCGGTCCGGATAGGCTGGCGTGAAGCCGGCGTCCTTCAGGCGCGCGAGCAGGTAGTTGGCGTTCAGCGTGGCGTATTCGGACACCCGGCGCATGCCCTCGGCGCCCAGCATGCGGGCGTAGATATAGGCGCGGAGCAGAATGCCCATGTTGCCGCCGAAGGCGGTCATGCGGCCGATGGACTCGGGCCGGTCGTGCTCCACCTGCCAGTGGTATGCGTCGTCGTCCTGCACCACCAGCGGTACGGGCAGGTACGGCTCCAGCCGCTTGGACACTCCTACGGGACCGGCACCCGGCCCGCCGCCGCCGTGAGGCGTCGAGAAGGTCTTGTGCAGGTTCATGTGGATGACGTCGAAGCCCATGTCGCCGGGGCGGACCTTGCCCAGGATGGCGTTCAGGTTGGCGCCGTCGTAGTAGAGCAGCCCGCCGGCGGCGTGCACCGTCTCGGCGATG
>NZ_JAJDNQ010000043.1 GCF_022340605.1 Thiohalocapsa sp. | reverse complement strand
CAAGGCGCGCTGGTATCACCCGCGCCCGGCCGGCGAGGTGGAGGCGCTGACTGCTGCCAAGGCCGCCTTCGGCACGCCGCTGCTGCCGCGACTGCACCTCGATCGGGCCGCGGTGGTGCTCAGCCTGGACGCCGACCCGCTGGGGCCGGGGCCGGACCAGGTGGCGTATGCACGCGACTTCGCGGCCGCTCGCGGCCCGGAGCCCGGGGCCGACGGCGAGCGCTTTCTGCGCCTCTATGCCGTGGAGCCGACGCCAAGCCTGACCGGCGCCATGGCCGACCACCGCCTGGCGCTGCGCTGGCAGCAGGTGGAGGGCGTCGCGCGGCGCGTCGCCCGCCGGCTCGGACTCGACGTCGCGGCGCCCGCCGGCGACGGCGGCGTGCCGGCGGAATGGATCGCCACGCTGGTCGATGACCTGCGGCGGCACGGCGCCAACGCCCTGGTGCTGGCTGGAGAGCGTCAGCCGGAGCCGGTGCACCGGCTCGCCTGCGCAATCAACGCGCATCTGGGGGCCGTCGACACCACGGTCTCCTATCTGCCGCCCGCCGCGTTCACCGCTGAGCCCCACGCCGGCGGCCTCGATGCCCTCGCCCGGGACCTGGGCGCGGGCGACGTGGAGTTGCTGGTGATCCTGGATGCCAATCCGGTCTACGACGCCCCGGCGGACCTCGATTTCGATGACGCCATGGCGATGGCCGCGCGGAGCGTGCACCTGGGCGCCTACGTGGACGAGACCGCGGCCGTCGCCGACTGGCACGTCCCGGCGGCGCATCCGCTGGAGGCCTGGGGCGACCTGTGCGCCCCGGACGGCACCGCGACCATCGTCCAGCCGCTGATTGCGCCCCTGTACGGCGGCCGTACCGCCGGCGAGCTGCTCGACGCGGTGGTGAATGAGAACGGTCCGCGCACGCCCTATGAGCTGGTGCGCGGCCACTGGCAGCAGCAGCTCGGTGCCGACGGTTTCGAACAGGCGTGGCAGCAGTCCCTGCGCGACGGCTACTTGACGGACACGCGGCTGCCCGCGCGGCAGGTCCAGTTGGACCCGGCCTGGCAGGACGGCATCCGCGACCAAGCCCTGGAGGCCCCACAAGGCGCTGCCGCGGGCCTCGACCTGGTCTTCCGGCCGGACGCGACGGTCCGCGACGGGCGTTTCGCGAACAACGCCTGGCTGCAGGAGCTGCCGAAGCCCTTCACCAAGCTCACCTGGGACAACGCGGCGCTGATCGCACCGCAGACCGCGGCCCGGCTCGGCCTGATCGACGGCGACGTGGTCGAAATCCGCCACGGCGACCAGCGGTTGACGGCACCCGTGTGGCGGCTGCCGGGCCAGGCCCTCGACACCCTCACGCTGCCGCTCGGCTATGGGCGCCGGCAGGCGGGGCGCTTCGGCAGCGGCATCGGCTTCGATGCCAACGCGCTGCGCACCACCTGGGCGCCCTGGCTGGCTTCCGGTGCCGAGCTGCATCCCACCGGCCGCCGCGCCGAGCTGGCGACGACCCAGCACCACCAGCGCATGGAGGGCCATGATCCGTTGCGCACGGCGACGCTGGCGAGCTACCGGGAGGCCGGCGGCATGCTGGTGCAGCAGCAGCCCGCGCTGCCGAGCCTGTACGTGCCCTGGCCGCGCGGCGAGCACGCCTGGGGCATGTCCATCGATCTGAACGCCTGCATCGGCTGTGGCGTCTGCACGATCGCCTGCCAGGCGGAGAACAACATCCCGTCGGTGGGCAAGGCGCAGGTGCAGCGCGGCCGGGAGATGCACTGGATCCGCGTCGACCGCTATTTCGCCGGGCCGCCCGAGCAACCGCGCATCCTGTTCCAGCCGGTGCCCTGCATGCACTGCGAAAACGCCCCCTGCGAGATCGTCTGCCCGGTGGGGGCGACGCTGCACGACTCGGAAGGGCTCAATCTTCAGGTCTACAACCGCTGCGTCGGCACCCGCTTTTGCTCCAACAACTGCCCGTACAAGGTCCGGCGGTTCAATTTTCTGGACTACACCGGCCACTGGACCGAGGCGCAGCGCAACCCGCAGGTGACGGTGCGCATGCGCGGCGTCATGGAGAAGTGCAGCTACTGCCTCCAGCGCATCAACGCCGCCCGCATCGACGCCCAGACTAGCGGTCGGGCGCTGCGCGACGGTGACGTCGTCACCGCCTGCCAGGGCGCCTGCCCGACCCGGGCCATCGTGTTCGGCGACCTGAACCTGGAGGGCAGCGAGGTGGCGCAGGCGCAGGCGTCCGGGCGCAGCTACCAACTGCTGCAAGAGCTCGGGACGCGACCGCGCACGACCTACCGGGTGCGCCTGTCCAATCCCAACCCCAGGCTGGAGCCAGGGGCAGATGACGGCGCCGGGGAAGCGTCATGAGCGACACCGTCAGTAGCCGGACCGGCATGGCCGACCCGTCCGACACCCCCGCGGCGGCGCTGACGGACCACGTCGCGGGCGTCACGCTGGAGCGCCCGTCCAGTCCGGCCTGGATCGCCGGCACCCTCGTCGCCGCGCTCATAGCCGCCGTATTCCTGGGCGCGCTTGCGTACCTGTTCGCGGTGGGCGTCGGCATCTGGGGCATCAACATCCCGGTGGCCTGGGGCTTCGCGATCACGAACTACGTCTGGTGGATCGGCATCGCCATGGCCGGCACCTTCATTTCCGCCGCGCTGCTGTTGGCGGGGCAGGGGTGGCGCAGCAGCGTGAGCCGCTTCGCCGAGACCATGACGGTGATCGCCCTCGGCCTCGCCGGCCTGTTCCCGATCATGCACTTGGGCCGGCCCTGGTTCGCCTACTGGCTGCTGCCGTATCCGAACATCATGTCCCTGTGGCCGCAGTGGCGCAGTGCGCTGGTGTGGGACTTCGTGGCCATTGCGAGCTACGTCGGCGTGTCGCTGATGGTCTGGTACATCGGCCTGCTGCCGGACCTGGCGAGCCTGCGTGACCGTGCCCGCCGGCGGCGCGCCGCCGTCTTTTACGGCCTGCTGGCGCTCGGCTGGCGCGGCGAGGCGCACCACTGGCAGCGCCTGGAGAGTGCGACGCGGCTGCTTGCCGGCTTCGCGGTGCCGCTGGTGTTCATGGTCCACAGTATGGTGGCGCTGGACTTCTCCGAGGGGCTCCCGCCCGGCTGGCACACGACCCTGTTCCCGCCGTTTTTTGTCGCCGGCGCGCTGTTCTCGGGCTTTGCGCTGGTGCTGGTGATGGCCGTGGTGCTGCGACCCATCTATGGCCTGGGGCGTTGGATCACCGATGCCCATGTCGACCTGCTCGCCCGCACCCTGCTCGCGGCGAGCCTGGTGATGGCCTACAGCTACGGGCTGGAGATCTTCAGTGCCCACTACACGGGCAATCCCGACGAGCTCGCCATGCTGTCGGATCGCATGACGGGCTTCTACGCACCGGCCTACTGGGCGACGCTGCTGCTCAACGCCGTGCTGCCACAGCTCTTCTGGTGGCCGCGGCTGCGCACGCGGCGCGGCGTGCTGTTGCTGGTTGGGGGTGGCGTCGTGCTCGGCATGTGGATCGAGCGCTTCATGCTGGTGGTCACCAGCCTCTATCACGGCTATCTGCCGTCCGCCGACGGGCGCTTCTATCCGACCCTTTGGGACTGGGTGCACCTGCTCGGGTCGCTCGGCGTCTTCGCGCTGTTGTTCCTGCTGTTCGTGCGCCTGCTGCCGCTACTGCCGATGTTCGAGATCCGCCGGCGCATGCACGAGGAGCGGCCGTCATGAGCAGCTCCACTCCGGGCCTTTACGGCCTGATGGCGCGCTTCCCGGACGCCGACGGCCTGTTGGCCGCGGCCCGCGACTGGCCGGGCGATCGCGGTCGGCTCAGGGCATACACGCCGTTCCCGGTGCCGGGGCTGGACGAGGCGCTCGGACTGCGCCCGGACGGTCTGGGCTGGTGGGCGCTGGCCGGGGCGCTGTTCGGCGGCCTGTCCGGGCTCGGCATCCAATGGTACTCGGCGGTCATCGACTATCCCATCAATGTCGGCGGACGGCCGCCCTTCAGCCTGCCGGCCTTCCTGCCGATCACGGTCATCCTGACCCTGTTTTGGGGCGGTGCGGCGACGGTGCTCGGGTTCTTCCTGGGCAACCGGCTGCCGCGGCTGCATCACCCGGTGTTCGGTGTGCCTGGCTTCGACGATGCCAGCCGCGACGGCTTCTTTTTGCTGGTCCGCGCCGGCGGCGCTGAGCTGGACGCCGAGGGCACCCGCGCCCGCCTGGAGGCACTGGGGGCCGAGTCGGTGCAGGAGGTGGCGGCGTGATGCTGGCGCCCATTGCCGGCGCTGCCGCGCGGGGCCGGCGCCTGGCGCTGGCCATCGCTGCCGTCGTGCTCCTGCCGAGCGCGGGCTGTGAGCGGGCCATGCAGAACATGTATCAGCAAGACCGCTACAACCCCCTGGCGCCGAGCCGCCTGTTCCCCAACGGCAGCTCGTCCCGCACACCGCCCGCCGCGAGCCTGGCCCTGCGCACCGGCGGACTGGCTGAGTCCACGGGCGGGCGGCGGGGCGAACAGGTGCCGCTGCCGGAGCCCGCCGGGCCGATTTATCCCATCCTTGCGGCAGCGACTGCCAGCCAAGGCGGCGCCGGCGCCTGGATGCCCGACCTGTCCGGCGTGCCCATCGAGGTGACAGCGGCCACCTACCGGCGCGGACAGGAGCGCTTCGACATCTTCTGCGCCCCGTGCCACGGCCCGACCGGGATGGGCGACGGCATGGTGGTCCAGCGTGGCTTCCCGGCGCCGCCGAGCTATCACACCGACCGCCTGCGGGGCGCGCCGGACCGCCACTTCTACCAGGTGATCACGCAGGGCTATGGCGCCATGTATCCCTACGGCGACCGCGTGCCGCGGCAGGACCGCTGGGCCATCGTCGCCTATATCCGCGCGCTGCAACTGAGCCGGCACATGCCGGCCAAGCTGCTGGCGGCCGCAGACCGGCGGCGCCTCGGGGGCGGGCATGACTAAGCGTGGCGCAGGGGCCCGCCGGCACTGGCTCGCCGTGCTCCTGGTGCTGGGGCTGGCCGTCGTCGGGCTGGCCTTGGGCGCCGCCGCGGTGATGCTCGGCCGCTGGGTCGCCCTCCAGGCCCTGGTGCCGGCGCTGGAGTTC
The DNA here is from genome assembly GCF_022340605.1 of Thiohalocapsa sp. Lineage (GTDB taxonomy): Bacteria > Pseudomonadota > Gammaproteobacteria > Chromatiales > Chromatiaceae > Thiohalocapsa. Next base: position 32,626 of record NZ_JAJDNQ010000043.1, on the reverse strand, counting down.
TGGGGCGGACTCTCGGTGGGCAGCCTTGCGCTGCTGCTGGTCCACCGCCTGACGGGTGGGCAGTGGGGTGAGGACCTGCGCCCGCCGCTGCTGGCCGCGGCCGGCGCCCTGCCCATGGTGGCGCTGCTGGCGGTGCCGCTGTTGCTCGGGCTCGATCGGCTCTATCCCTGGGCCGTCGAGGCCCGGGACGCTGCCGGCAGTGTTCCCGCGCACTGGTACCTGAACCCACCGGCGTTCACGGTGCGGACCCTGGCGATCCTGGTGCTGTGGCTGATCCTGGCCTGGTCCTTGGGCGCCTATGGCCGCGGCTCCAAGTCGCTGCCGGGCATCGGGGCTAGCGCCTTCGGTCTGCTGCTCCTGGTCCTCGGCATGACCCTGATCGCCTTCGACTGGGTCATGTCGCTGGACCCCGAGTGGTACTCGGCGATCTTCGGCCTGTTGGTGGGCGTCTCCCAGGCGCTGGCGGCGACGGCACTGGCCGTCCTGTGGCTGGGGTTGGAGCGGTGGAGGGTGGAACGCCGGCAGCCCAGCGGCAGCGGTGTCACACCGCGCCAGTCACCCGATGCGGGCAATCTGCTCCTGGCCATCCTGCTGCTCTGGGGCTACCTGGCCCTGATGCAGCTCGTGACCATCTGGATCGCCAATCTGCCGGACGAGATCCGTTGGCTCGTGCCACGGCTGCAGACCGGCTGGCGCTGGCTGGGGCTGGCCGCGGTGGTGCTGCTGCCGGGGCTGGGGCTGGCACTGCTGCTGTCGCCGCGCATAAAGACCCATCCGCGCCTGCTGGCGCTCGCCGCCGGTGTCGTGCTCGCGGCCCAGGCCTTGTATGCCCTCTGGCTGACCCTGCCGACGCTGCGGCCCGCTGGGCCGCGGCTGACGCTCCTCGATCTGGCGGTACTGCTCGGCGCGGGTGCGCTCTGGCTCGCGGCCTTCGGTCTGTATCTGGCCCTGGCCGGGCGGGCGGCCCCGGTGCGCAAGGGCCGGCTGCCGGCAACATTGCCCGACGTGCGGAACCGCCACGGTGTGCCGGCCGGTTCTGCCCCGGCTGCCCCGCCGATACCCATCGGCACCGCGGTGCGATCCGCCGCCACGGCGATTGCCGAGACCGGCAGCCATGCGCTGGCGGCCAGTGGGGAGCGGGTGGTGGCGCCCGCTGTCGCCGCGGGCGCCAGAGCCCGAGAGCAGGTGCCGGGCGGCATCGCTGCCGGCACGGTCGTCAAAACCATGGCCGGGATCGCGGCGGTGCTGATCGTCTCGGCCGTCGTCCTGCTGCCCTGGCGCCACCAGCCGGGTGCCACGGCCCATCCACCCGCGGTCGGTCCGGCATTGCTGGCGAATCCGGTCGCCAATCTCGCGGTCTACCGCAGGTCGCAGCAGGAGCAAGTCGGCGCGTGGGGCTGGGTCAGCCGCAAGGACGGCATCGCGCGGATACCGGTGGACCGGGCCATCCAGATCCTGCTTGCCCGGAAACCGCCGCCGGCGAGCACACAGGAGGCAAGACCATGATCCGAATCGCATGCTGGCTCGGGCTTTGGCTGGTCCTGGCAACGGGCGCGGCGGCCGCGCCGCAGGATCTTTTCCAGCGGGTCGGCTTCGACCAAAACCTCGGTGCTCAACTGCCGCTGGACGCCCGCTTCGAGGACAGCACCGGCGCGCCGGTGCGCCTCGGCGACCTGCTGCAAGGGCGCCCGGCGGTGCTGGTGCTCGGCTACTACGAATGCCCGAACCTGTGCGGTCTGGTCTGGCAGGGCCTGCAAGAGAGCCTCAAGACCCTCGGGCTCCGGGTCGGCAAGGACTTCGATGTGATTGCCGTCAGCATCGACCCCGGCGAGGGGCCGGAGCTGGCCGCCGGCAAGCGCGAGGCGGTGCTGAAGGCCTACGGGGCGTCGAGCACGGGCGCCGGCTGGCATTTTCTCACCGGCGACGAGGCGCAGATCCGGGCCGTGGCCGATGCCGCCGGCTTCCGCTATGTCTACGACGCGGAGATCGACCAGTACGCGCATGCCTCGGGCATTGTGGTGACGACGCCCGGCGGGGAAGTCTCCCGCTACCTGTTCGGCGTGCGCTTTCCTGACCGGGACCTGCGCCTGGCGCTGGTGGAGTCGTCCGGCGGTCGCATCGGTTCTCCGGTCGATCAACTGCTGCTGCTTTGCTACCACTACGACCCCGCCACCGGCCATTACGGCCTGCTGATCATGAACCTGCTGCGGGCGGGTGGTGCCTTGACCGTTGCGGGGCTGCTGGGCTTCGTGTTGGTGAGCCGGCGGCGCGACCGGCGTGTCGGGGCCGCCGATGATGCAGCCGGGGATACACGAGACGATGCAGGGAACGCAGCGGACGGTGGGGGGAGTCCGTGAGCCACTTCGAGCGCTTTATCGCGGAGGCGAGCAGCGCGGCTGGGCAAACCGATGCCCTGCTGCTGGCGCTGACCGTGGTCTCGGTGCTCGTCGTCGGCGGCATCAGCCTGACCATCGCCGTCTTCGCCGTGCGCTGGCACGCGGGCTCCAAGGCGCCCCGGGGACCGGTGCCGGATCGCAGCCGGGTGGCAGAGGGGCTGTGGATCGGCATCCCGCTGCTGGTCTTTCTCGGCATCTTCATCTGGGCCGCGGTGCTGTTCCATCAACTGCGCACCCCGCCACCTGGTGCGCTGGCCATCGACGTGGTCGCCAAGCAGTGGATGTGGAAGATCCAGCACCCCGATGGCCAGCGCGAGATCAATGAGCTGCACATCCCCGTCAACCGCCCCATCGAGCTGGTCATGACCTCCCAGGACGTCATTCACAGCTTCTTCGTGCCCGCTTTCCGCATCAAGCAGGACGTCCTGCCGGGGCGCTATACGACGCTGTCGTTCACGCCGATCCGCACGGGTCGGTATCAGCTCTTCTGCGCCGAGTTCTGCGGCACCAATCACTCGGAGATGCGCGGCACCGTCATCGTCATGTCGCCGTCCGCATTCAGCGACTGGCTCGCCGCCAATCCGGGGGAGGGGTCATTGGCCGACCAGGGCGCGGCGCTGTTCCGCGAATACGGCTGCAGTGGCTGCCATGGCGCGAGCTCCACCGTGCATGCCCCGAAGCTCAACGGCCTCTACGGGCACCCGGTGATGTTGGCCAATGGCACGCAGGTGACGGCGGACGCCCGCTACATCCGCGACTCCATCCTGCTGCCGGCGAGCCAGGTGGCGGCGGGCTATACGCCGATCATGCCGTCGTTCAAGGGCCAGGTCAGTGAAGAGGACATCCTGAAGCTCGTCGCCTACATCCGTTCACTTTCCGTCGCGGAGAATCAGCCATGACTACCATTGCCGCCGAAGGCGCTCCGAGCTACATCAGCGCCGGCTACACGCTGCGCTCCTGGCTGACGACGCGCGACCACAAGCGCATTGCGCTACTGTACGGGGTGTCGATCCTGTTCTTTTTTCTCGTCGCCGCCGCCGCGGCGGCGATGATCCGCCTGGAACTGCTCACCCCGGCTGGGGACCTGGTGGACGACGACACCTACAACAAGCTGTTTACGGTGCACGGCGTGGTGATGGTGTGGTTCTTCCTCATCCCGTCGATACCGTCCACGTTCGGCAATTTTCTGATTCCGCTGATGATCGGTGCCAAGGACGTCGCCTTTCCCCGCCTCAATCTGGCAAGCTGGTACATCTATACCCTGGGCGGGCTGTTTGTCGTCGTCACCCTCATCGCCGGCGGCGTCGACACGGGTTGGACCTTCTATACGCCCTACACCACGATGTTCTCCAACAGCCACGTTATCCTGGCTGTTACCGGCGTGTTCATCGTCGGCTTCTCCTCCATCTTCACCGGGCTCAACTTCATCGTCACCGTGCACCAGATGCGCGCGCCGGGCATGACCTGGTTCCGGCTGCCGCTGTTCGTCTGGGCGCACTATGCCACCAGCCTGGTGATGGTGTTGGCCACGCCAGTGCTGGCCATGACCCTGGCCTTGATTGCGATTGAGCGCCTGCTCGGTGTCGGCATTTTCGACCCCGCCCTCGGCGGCGATCCGCTGCTGTTCCAGCACTTGTTCTGGTTCTATTCCCATCCGGCCGTGTACATCATGATCCTGCCCGCGATGGGGGTGGTCAGCGAGGTCATCACCTGCTTCTCCCGCAAGCCGGTGTTCGGTTACCAATTCATGGTCTATTCGCTGCTCGCCATCGCTGCGGTGGGCTTCATGGTGTGGGGGCATCACATGTTCGTCAGCGGGCAGTCCATGTATGCGGGCATGGTCTTCTCGCTGCTGAGCTTCCTGGTGGCGATCCCGTCCGCCATCAAGGTGTTCAACTGGACTGCGACCCTCTACAAGGGCTCGGTGCGATTCGATGCACCCATGCTGTACGCGCTCGGCTTCATTGGCCTGTTTATGATGGGCGGTATCACCGGCATCTGGCTCGCCGCGCTGGCGGCCGATGTGCATCTCACGGATACGTACTTCGTCGTCGCCCATTTCCACTACATCATGGTGGGCGGGGCGGTGATGGCCTTCTTCTCGGCGCTGCATTTCTGGTGGCCCAAGGTCACCGGTCGGCTGTATCCGGATGGCTGGGCGCGCGCCGGTGCCATCGTGATGTTCGTCGGCTTCAACCTGACCTTCTTTCCGCAGTACATCGCGGGCTACCTCGGTATGCCGCGCCGCTACCACGTCTATCCGCCGGAGTTCCAGGTACTGAACGTGCTGTCTTCGGGGGGCGCTGTCGTGCTCGGGGTGGGCTACCTGCTGCCGCTGCTGTACCTGTGGTGGTCCCTGCGGCGGGGGCGGCTCGCCGGCGCCAACCCCTGGGGCGCGACCGGCCTCGAGTGGCAGACGCCGTCGCCGCCGCCGACCTACAACTTTGCGTCGGCACCACGGGTGGAGGGGCCGCCGTACGCGTATCAGGCGGGAGGCACCGATGGCCGCTGAAGGCACCTCCGCGATGGCCGCGAGCCACTTCGCGGATGCGGAGCAGCGGGAGACCGCCGCGACCTTCGGCATGTGGATCTTCCTGGCCACGGAGGTGCTGTTCTTCGGCGTGCTCTTCGCCGGCTATACGGTGAGTCGGGTTCAGCATGCGGAGGCATTCATCCTGGCGGGCCGCCACACCGATGTGCTGCTCGGCTCCATCAACACCGCCGTGCTGCTGACCTCGAGCCTGACCATGGCGCTCGCGGTGCGCGCAGGCTCCGTGGGCTGGCGTCGCAGTTGTGCGGCTTGGCTGGTCCTGACCGCGGTCCTCGGCGTCGCCTTCCTGGCCATCAAGGGCTACGAATGGCACGAGGACTGGCTGCAGGGGCTGGTGCCGGGCCTGCGGTTCGCCTACAGCGGTCCGGACGCTCCAGGAGTCGAGTTGTTCTTCTTCCTGTATTTCGTCATGACGGGCCTGCACGCCCTGCACCTCACGATCGGCATCCTGGTGATCGCGGTCATGGCACTACTGGCCGCCCGCGGTCGCTTCTCCGCGGCGTACCACACGCCAATCGTGCTGACGGGCCTCTACTGGCACTTCATCGACGTCGTCTGGATCTTCCTCTACCCGCTGTTCTACCTGGTTTCGCGATCATGAACGAGCTGCAGCAAGCGGACGCGGTCCCGGCAAAAGCCCCGCCGACGGGACGCTACTGGCTGATGTGGCTGGTGCTGCTGGCGCTCCAGTTGGTGAATCTGGGCAGCTCCTATCTGCCTCTCGGCGCGTTCAACGTCGTCGTCAACGTCGGCATCTCCATCGTCAAGGCGCTGCTCGTGATGGCGGTCTTCATGCACCTGTCGAGCGCTTCGCCGGTGATGCGCCTTGCGGCTGGTGTGGGATTCTTCTTCCTGGCCGTGCTGATCGGGCTGTCACTGGGTGACTACATGACGCGGCCCTGATTCTAGCGACCCGGCGACACCGTTCTCTCCCCCGAGCACAGCTTCACCCATAGCGGCAGGCCAACGCGGGCGTCGGATCCTGCCGCCCGAGGAACCACCCGCCTAGGAAGGCCGTGCCGAGTCGCGCCCGGCCAGGGATCTCGTTGCCCTACCCGCGCCCGAGATCGAGCGCAGCACTGCCTCGTGGCTCAGGTTTCCCTGTTGGCGTGAATCCTATATCCTGTACAAGCAGTATCAGGCGAAGCCTGCCGGCGAACCATTGTCTCCGTGCTTATTCATTGATGCCGGGACTGAAGTGCATTCTTTGCAGCGGGCCTTGCCTGAGGCCCGCTGGCTGCCACAGGAATGAGATGTGAGAAAATATGACATCACCCAACCGCTGATTGTAATACATGTGCCAAAGGCGGCGGGCATCAGTTCGCGGAAGTTCTTTGAAGCCTGGTATCGTGACAGACTGCTGATGCACTATTTCGACGAAGCAAAGGGGAAAATGCCTGTAAAGTACGATCTGCACGGGATGCATTCCGCCGACAACCCTGTTGTTGCACATGGGCACTTCAACAGGCTAAGACAGTTTGGCGTAGACGACTACTATCCGGAGGTGAAGCAATTTGTCACGATACTTCGCGATCCGTATGAGTTGACCATTTCGTCCTACTTCTATGTCAGAAAGTCGGGTAGCGATTGGAAAGACCAGACCCGCATACCGAAAGAGGATATAGAACGGCACTTGATTGCGACAAAGCCTAATATGCTAAACCACTTCCCGAGGGAAGTGACCAGCGACAATTATCGGGAAATCATTGAGAAGTATTTCGTTGAGATCGGTATCACGGAACATCTTCGGACGTCCATGCGGTGGATTGCACACAAGCTTGGCATGCCATATGACGACGCCTTGTTGGGGCACCATAACGCGACAGATCGTAACCAAGAGGTTCCCGTCTACCTCAGAGATCTATTTATTGAGAAGAACCGCCTTGAATTCGATGTGTACAATTATGCACTTAAGAAGTTTCTCGAACAGGGGGCGCCGCCGGCTGACAACGCGACCTAGCCAGATTGATGCCGCCTGGGCCGCGTCTCTAGAGGCTCGCGCAAGAGCCTAGTCCCCGGCGAGCGGTGGCGCGAGTGCGTGTCGATCATTATAGAAATTGCAGGGGTTGAAAGCGCCCTCCGAGTACGTCCTGACTTTCCATGCCCCACCACTTTTCTAGGACGGTCGCATAGATACGGCGAAAATCGAGGGTGAAGCGCGCATTGCCGTTGTTGTCCAGGTTCGCCAAGTTTGGCGCGGCCCCGTGGAGCCCACCCTTGACCCGTCCGCCGATCGCGAAATGAACGGCCGCTGTGCCGTGGTCGGTTCCCGCATTGGCGTTCTCCTTGGGGCGGCGTCCGAATTCGGAGTAGGTGAGCACGAGTGTGTCGTGCCAGGCGCCCAGTTCCTTCAGCCCGGCGCGTAGGCTCATTAGCCCCTCGCTCAGGGTCTTCAGCAACCGCGCTTGCGTGGCAACCTGACGGATATGTGTATCGAATCCGTTCAAGGAAAGGTGTACGACGGCGAGTCCGACGCGGTCCCGACTCGCGATCACGTCGCAGGCGGTGCGAACCGCGCGGCCAAATGGGTCGGGATTGAAAGACGCCTTGAACTGCGGCGCCGCCTTCATCCGGGCCGCGGATGCGCGAATCGTCCTCTCCAGTTGGAGCAGGTGACGCAAGGATGCCTGGGCGGGAACGACGGAGGGCGGGGTGCCCAGCAACTGCGCTTGCCGCCGAAACTGCCCAAGATCGGCCATGGTAATGACGCGTGCATCGCCGCCGTGCAGACAGTGGGTCTCATCGGTGCCGACGACGATTGCGTCGAGGGTGCCTCGGGTGGGCTTCGAATCAGATCCGAATGCCCGGTCCAGCCAGCCGGTCGTCAAGGTTTGGTTGCTGCGGGAAGCCGTTTCCCAGATGTCCATGGACCGGAAGTGGGATAGATTGGGCTCGGGGTAACCGACGCCCCTGAGAACGGCGAGCTCGCGTGCGTTCCAGGCGGCGAGCAGGGGTTCGAGCTGCGGATGCAGGCCTTCTTTCTCGGTGAGCTTCAGGGCCTGGTCCGGTGCAATGCCCAGGGTTGGACGGAGCTTGTAATAGTGCGGATCGGCAAAGGGCACCACGGTGTTCAGCCCATCGTTGCCGCCCTTGAGTGCAATCAGGATCAGCAATCGGTGGCCGCCAGTGTCGGTGCTGCTGGCGGGTTGGGGCCACGCCGGCAGTGCGGTCGCGATGGTCGCGGCTCCCAGAGACTGGATGAAGGCTCGGCGTTTCATCCCAGTTGCTCCTCCTGGTCGTCGCTATTTCAATTGAAAGACAGGATCCAGCAGCAGCCCCTGGACGTACTGGATCGGCGGCAGGGTGGTGGCCGGCCGACGCAGGGGCGGCAGCGGCAGCAGGAGTCGCTCGGCCTGTGCGTGCCAATCCGCGTTGGCACCGAACTGTTTGACCCAGGGCTGAATCTCAAAATCCAATGGCTGCTCATCGAGCGGGACCGGCTTCTGGCCCGGTTGCTTCGTGCGCGTCGTGGCTGGCCGTGGGCGCCGTGCCGCAGACCACTGCCGAGCGACCACCCGGCGCAGCAGCACGGTGCGGCCGTCGAGCCAGTCCTCTCCGCCGGGCCAGCCCTTCACGTTGGGTGGGTTCAACAGGTTCTGTCCCAGTTGGGACGATAGCGCGAGCACGGTGTTATCCGAGAGCGGGTTGATGGAGAGTTGGCGCTCCATTCCCAGGAGGAATTCCACAGGCGACTTGATGAGCGCGCCACGGTTCGCTGGCGTCCAGAACGCCGGTGACTCCAGGAGCATCCGCAGTAGCGGCTTGATCTCATAATGATTCTGCCGAAACGCTCGGGCGAGGCGCTCGACCTCGGCGGCGTCCGGTTGCGGCGAGACGAATTCACGCCAGAACTTGCGGACAACGTGGCGCGCCGTCTCGGGGCGTTGGAGTAGCAGATCGAGCACCTGATCGCCGTCGAAAGTACCCCGGTGACCCAGCAGTGTCTTGACGCCACTGTCGTGCCATAACGAGCGAAAGCACAGGCTGCCGTTCTGCCAGTCGATACTCCAGCCGGTGAAGGATCGCGCTGCTGCCTTGACATCGGCCTCCGTGTAGTGACCCTCACCCAAGGTGAAGAGCTCCATGACCTCGCGAGCGAAGTTCTCGTTTGGCCGTGCCTTTCGATTCACGGCGCCGTCCAGATACCGAAGCATTGCCGGATCTTTGGCGATCTCGTGCAACAAGGCGTCGAAGCGTCCGAGGGCGTGATAGCGCAGCAGGACATTCTGCCGGTACATCAAGATGGGCAAGCTGACCTTGTTCAGCGCGGACGTGAAATGGCCATGCCAAAAGAGGGTCATTCGCTCGGTCAGGGGCGAGGGAGTCGCGCGCATTTCCGCAAACCACCACGCTACCAGTTGCAGCGATTGCTCGCGCCGCTCCTGGTTGATTCGTTGCCGCGCCTCTTCGCTCAGCGTCCGCATCGCGACCGGTGGCGGATAGACGCCCACCCAATCCGGCGGCGGGGTGACCGCTGTCGTGCCGGACTCATCGAGCAGGCGCTCAACGCCCTCGGTACGACTCAGCGCCGCATAGCGCCGAATCTCGGCCCAGGTCGGACCAAATCCAGTTCTGCTCAGCAGGTGCCGGGCGTCATCGATACCCATGCCCGCGGCAAGAACCGCGCCGCCATGTCCGAGCAGCCAGAGGACGACGACGATCGCGATGAACCCCTGACGATGAGCCTGCCGTTTGGACATGAATAGGACCGGCCGATGACATCCATTCGCGCTTAAGGGGATCTCGAAAAATGCCTTCCATGGCATTTTTCGAGCCGCGAAGCGAAAACGTCGCTTCCGCTTGGTGCCATTTCTCAAGCGCTTGAGCGCTTGAGCGCTTGAGAAATGGCGGGGCATCCTGCCCGACACGGGCAGCTCGAATTTTCCGAGGCACCCTTCAGTCGCGCGATCATGCTCGGCATCCTAACCATGCCGCGCCGAGTCGTCATGGTGATAAATACGGTCTAATCCCTGGGGGCTACCACCAGCTCCCGCATGGCACTACATACGTCGACGACAGGGCACGTCTCAAGACGGGGGCGCCGCACGGTCTGGCGTTGCTTCGTTGTTTGTACACCTGAAGTCGAGCCCGAACGGTTGGCTGTTGGGCTTGGATCAGGCGATCGACGCCTTACAACTTCAGGATGTCGTGATGACTTCCTGTTTCCCGTCATGATTTTGCCCGCTTGGCGGCGAAGAACTCTCGCAGCAGTGCGCCGGCAACCTGGGCAAAGACGCCACCGGTGCATTCGGTGCGGTGGTTGAAGCGGCTGTCCGAGGGCAGCAGGTCGAACACGCTGCCGCAGGCGCCACCCTTTGGGTCGGCGGCGCCGTAGATGACCCGCGCAATGCGGGCATGCACGATGGCCCCGGCGCACATGGCGCAGGGCTCCAGCGTGACGTAGAGCTCGGCGCCGGGGAGGCGATAGTTGCCGGCGCGTTGTGCCGCGGCGCGCAGGGCCTGGATCTCGGCGTGGGCGGTTGGATCTTGCGCGGCGATGGGGCGGTTCCAGCCTTCGCCCAGCACGTCGCCGTCGCGCACCACGATGGCGCCCACCGGCACCTCGCCTTCGCCAGCGGCGCGCTCGGCGAGGGCGAGCGCATGGCGCATCCAGCGCAAATCTTGCTCCGCGCTGGGAGTCATTGCGCGCCGCGTGTCGATCGCAACGTCGCCCGCCGATGTGGGAGCGCCGTCTTCGGCGCGACGGGCGTCCAGTCGCGCCGAAGACGGCGCTCCCACGGAGTGGCTCTGGCCCGAATCATGAGCGAAGCCGTCGCGAAACTGGGCGGCGAAATGGCGGCAATTGCGGCGGTGTGCCCGGCTCACTCCCACTCGATGGTGCCCGGCGGCTTGCCGGTGATGTCGTAGACGACGCGGGAGACGCCGGGGACCTCGTTGACGATGCGTCGACTCACCTGGTCCAGGAAGTCGTAGGGGAGGTGTGCCCAGCGGGCGGTCATGAAGTCCACGGTTTCCACCGCGCGCAGCGCGATGACGTGAGCGTACTGGCGGTTGTCGCCGACGACGCCCACCGAGCGCACCGGCAGGAACACGGCGAAGGCCTGCGAGACCTCGTCGTAGAGGTCCGCCGCGCGCAACTCCTCGATGTAGATGTGATCGGCCAGGCGCAGGGTGTCAGCGTAGTCCTTGCGCACCTCGCCGAGGATGCGCACACCGAGACCGGGGCCGGGGAAGGGATGCCGGTTGACCATCTCCGCCGGCAGGCCCAGCTCCAGCCCGAGCTTGCGCACCTCGTCCTTGAACAACTCCCGCAGCGGCTCGACGAGCCCCAGTTTCATGTGCTCCGGCAGCCCGCCGACGTTGTGGTGGGACTTGATGACCTTGGCCTTGCCGGGCCCATGCCCGCCGTGGGCGCCGGCGGACTCGATGACATCCGGGTAGATGGTCCCCTGCGCCAGCCACTTGACGCCGCGGAGCTGGCCGGCCTCGTGCTCGAAGACATCGATGAAGGTGTTGCCGATGATCTTGCGCTTCTGCTCCGGTTCGTCGACGCCGGCGAGGCGGGACAGGAATTGCTCCTCAGCGTCCGCACGGATAACGCGCACGCCCATGTGACGGGCGAAGGTGGCCATCACTTGGTCGCCCTCGCCGAGGCGCAGCAGCCCGTTGTCCACGAAGACGCAGGTGAGCCTGTCGCCGATGGCGCGGTGGAGCAGGGCGCCCACCACCGAGGAGTCGACCCCGCCCGAGAGGCCGAGCAGCACCTCGTCGTCCCCGACCTGTTCGCGTACCTTCGCGATGGCGTCGTCGACGATGTTGGACGGCGTCCAGAGGTTGCCGCAGCCGCAGATCTCGTGGCAGAAGCGCTCGATGATGCGCTGGCCCTGGCGGGTGTGGGTGACCTCGGGGTGGAACTGCACGCCGTAGAAGCCGCGGGACTCGTCGGCGATGCCGGCGAGCGGGGCGTTCGCGGTCTCGGCGATGACGCTGAAGCCGGCGGGCAGGGACTCGACGCGGTCGCCGTGGCTCATCCAGACATCCAGCAGGCCGTAGCCCTCCGGCGTCGTGTGGTCCTCGATGTCGCGCAGCAGCCGGGAATGGCCGCGGGCTCGCACCTGGGCGTAGCCGTACTCGCGCTCGGTGGCCGGTGCGACGCTGCCGCCGAGCTGCGCCGCCATGGTCTGAAGCCCATAGCAGATGCCGAGCACCGGGACGCCAAGGTCGAACACCAGCGGGTCGGCCCGCGGTGTCTCGGCCGCGTGCACCGACTGCGGGCCACCGGAGAGGATCACGCCCCGGGGCGCGAAGGCGCGGACGGCATCCGGCGCCATGTCCCAGGGGTGCAGCTCGCAGTAGACGCCGGCCTCGCGCACCCGGCGCGCGATGAGCTGGGTGTACTGGGAGCCAAAGTCGAGGATCAGGATGCGGTCAGAATGGATGGACATAATCTGAGGGGCTAGGGGCTAGGGGCAGGATGACGGCTTGGATGCGCCTGGAGACTTTGAAAGTATTCGCTGTAGGTCGGGTTAGCGCAGCGTAACCCGACGCGGCCTCGATCATCTTTCCGGCCACCGCGCTATGGTCCGCACAGCGGACCCTATGGCGACGTTTGCAGATGAGTCAATACGCTATCCTTCGTACGCTTGCCCTCCGCTGAGAACCGAGAGGTCCCGCCATGCCAATCAATCTGACCCAAATGATCCTGCCCCCAGGGCAATCCGTGCTGTTCGAGGCCGTCGACTGGCCCTCGTTCGAGGCCTTCCTCGACCAGATGGGCGAACGGCCGGGTGTGCGCCTGGCCTACGACGATGAGGTGCTGGAGTTGATGACGCCGCTGCTGGAGCACGAAGACGACAAGCAAATTATCGGTGACCTGGTCGAAGCCCTGCTGGAGACGCTCGACATCGAGTTTCGCAATATCGGCTCGACCACGCTCCGCAGCCCCGCCGTGGCGAAGGGCGTCGAGCCAGACCAGTGCTTCTACATCGCCCACGAGTCCGCCATCCGCGGCAAGCGCCGCATCGACCTTGCCATGGATCCCCCGCCGGACCTCGCGCTCGAGATCGACATCACCAGCCGGCGCGACCATCGGCCCATCTACGCCGCGCTGCGCGTGCCCGAGCTGTGGCGCTTCGACGGCACGCGCCTGCACATCCACTGCCTGCGCGGCGATACCTATGTCGAGACCGGGCACAGCGACCAGTTCCCCCGCCTTCCGCTGGCCGATGCCATCCCGCGTTTCCTGGAGCAGAGCCGGGTAGACGGCCGCAATGCGGCAGTGCGGGCGTTTCGAGACTGGGCGCGGAAGATCGCGCCGGGTTAGGGGGTCCGCTGCACGCGTTCAACTGACCGGCCAAATTCTTGTAGCTCCGCTCGGACTGTACCCTCGTGGTCGCGATCATGCACCTCAAGCGCGATCCCAGGGTTTGGCATCAGCGCGCCAAACCTTGACCGGCAGCGGTTCGACCAATTCCCAGTCTTCGATTGCGGGGGCGAGACGCCCCCGTTCCCAGTGGCCGGCGAGACGCCGGCGCTCCCGGTGGCTGCCCGGGCGAATGGGACGCCCGCGACAGCGATGGCCTGGGCGTGGTGGTGCGCGAGGGCGAGGCCCTAGACGTATTCCGCTGGGGCCGCGAGCGCTTCCTCGACGAGGCCCGCGCCGTCGCCGGCTTCGACACGGTCGCACCAAGCTCATCGACCTCGGTGCCGCCCGCCAGGAGGTGCGCAACAAGTCGCGGCTCACCAGCGTGTTCAGGCGCGGCTACGCGCCGCTGGAGCAGCGGCTCGCCGGCCTTGATCATCGTTCCGGCCAGTCGCTCGCGTGCCGTGCGTAGTCAGGGCTTCCAGCCCTGATTGTGTTGGGCCAGGATGGCCTGACTACGCAAGTCGCCAGCCCCTCATTTTAGTTGTCGATCCGGTAGTTCGGCGCTTCCTTGGTGATCTGCACGTCGTGCACGTGCGACTCGCGCATGCCGGCGGCGCTGACGCGAACGAACTGCGGCTTGGTGCGCATCTCCTCGATGTCGCGGCAGCCGGTGTAGCCCATGCTGGAGGCGAGGCCGCCGATGAGCTGCGTGATGACGTTGATCACGCTGCCCTTGTACGGCACGCGGCCCTCGATGCCCTCCGGGACGAGCTTGTCCTTCTCGGTGTCGGCCTGGAAATAGCGGTCGCTGGAGCCCTGCTCGCCGCCCATGGCGCCCAGCGAGCCCATGCCGCGATAGGACTTGTAGGAGCGGCCCTGGTAGATCTCCACCTCGCCCGGGGCCTCGTCGGTGCCGGCGAAGAGTCCGCCGATCATGACACTGTTGGCGCCGGCGGCGATGACCTTGGCGATGTCGCCGGAGTAGCGCAAACCGCCGTCGGCGATCAGCGGCACGCCGGTGCCGGCCAGCGCCTCGTTGACGTTGGACACGGCGGTGATCTGCGGCACGCCGACGCCCGCGACGATGCGCGTGGTGCAGATGGAGCCCGGGCCGATGCCCACCTTGACCCCGTCGGCGCCGGCCTCCACCAGCGCCTTGGCGGCGTCGCCGGTGGCGATGTTGCCGCCGATGACCTGCACGTCCGGGAAGTGCTCCTTGATCCAGCGGATGCGGTCCAGCACGCCCTGGGAGTGGCCGTGCGCGGTGTCCACCACCAGCACGTCCACGCCGGCCTCCACCAGCGCCGTTACGCGCTCCTCAGTGCCGGCGCCCACCGACACCGCGGCGCCGACGCGCAGGCGCTCGTGGTCGTCGCGGGATGCCTTTGGGAAGTCCGCCGCCTTCTGGATGTCCTTGACGGTGATGAGGCCGCGCAGCTCGAAGGCGTCGTTCACCACCAGCACCTTCTCGATGCGGTGCCTGTGCAGGAGGCCCAGGACCTCCTCCCGGCTGGCACCTTCCTTGACGGTCACCAGCCGCTCGCGCGGCGTCATGATGGCAGACACGGGGGCGTCCATGCGCGTCTCGAAGCGCAGGTCGCGGCCGGTGACGATGCCCGCCAGGTGGCCGCCCTCGGTGACCGGCACGCCGGAGATGCTGTGGGCGCGGGTGATGGCCAGTACCTCGCCGATGCTCATCTCGGAGTCCACGGTGATGGGGTCGCGGATGATGCCGCTCTCGTAACGCTTGACGTACTGCACCTCGCGCGCCTGGCGCTCGATGGACATGTTCTTGTGCACGATGCCGATGCCGCCCTCGAGCGCCAGGGCGATGGCGAGCCTGGCCTCGGTGACGGTGTCCATGGCCGCGGACAGCAGTGGAATCTTGAGCGAGATGTCGCGGGTCAGCTGCGTGGACAGGTCCACTTGGCTTGGCACCACCTGGGAGTGGGCGGGTACGAGGAGGACATCGTCGAAGGTGAGGGCTTCACCGAGCAGGCGCATAAGGTTTCTCCGGCGGCTGGCAGGTGCCGTTCAGTTAACCTCTTATCTTAGGAATTCAATGCAGCGCGGTAAACTTAACGTTTAACCAGTTTGCCGCGCCGGACGGCCCGCCCAGCGGATCTCGGCGCGAGTCCCCCCAGCGCGCAGAGCCGTATCTCCATCATGTCCTTCGCCGCAGGCGCCGAGCAGATCGTCGATTTCCAACGCGATATCTGGACCGTGTCCCGGCTCAACGCCGAGGCGCGCGCCATCCTCGAGGGCGCCTTGCCGCTGCTGTGGGTGCAGGGCGAGATCTCGAACTTCGCCGAGCCGCCGTCCGGGCATTGCTATTTCACGCTCAAGGACGCCGGCGCGCAGGTGCGTTGCGCACTGTTCCGGCAGCGCCGCCGGCTGCTCGGCTTCCGCCCGGCCAACGGCCAGCAGGTGCTGCTGCGGGCGCAGCTGACGTTGTACGAGGCGCGTGGCGAGTTCCAACTGCGCGTGGAGCATATGGAGCCCGCCGGCGAAGGCGCGCTGCGCATGGAGTTGGAGCGGCGCAAGCGCCGGCTCGCGGCCATGGGCTTGTTCGACGCGGCCAGCAAGCGCGCGCTGCCGCCCATGCCGCGGCAGATCGGGCTGGTGACTTCGCCGAATGGGGCGGCGGTGCACGACATCCTCACGGTGTTGGCGCGCCGGCTGCCCCTGGTTCCCGTGCTGATCTACCCGGTGACGGTGCAGGGGGATGCTGCCCCGCGGGACATCACCGCGGCGCTGGCGCTGGCCAATCGTCGTGCCGAGTGCGACCTGCTGATCCTGGCCCGCGGCGGCGGCTCGCTGGAGGACCTCATGGCCTTCAACGACGAGGGTGTGGCGCAGGCCATCCGCGCATCGCTCATCCCGGTGCTCACGGGCATCGGCCACGAGATCGATCTCAGCATCGCCGATCTGGCCGCCGACAGGCGGGCGCCAACGCCGTCCGCGGCGGCGGAGCTGGCGGTGCCGGCGGCCGCTGACCTGCGGCACCGGCTTGGCATGCTGCGGCGGCGTCTGTCCGGGGCCCTGGACGTGCGCAGCCGTGTGGCGCGGCGGCGTCTGGACGATGCCTCGCGCCGGTTGCGGCTGCGGCATCCGGCAGCGCGGTTGGAGCAACTCGCGCAGACCGCCGACCGTCTGCGCCAGGGCTTGGAGCAGGCGATGCGGCGCCGTCTGCGCGAGCAGGCAATGGGGTTGCAGCGCCGTCGTGCAGCGCTCTGGGCCGTCGCGCCACAACGGCGGCTGCCAGCGCATCGTTTGCACTTGGCGGCGTTGGTGCAGCGGTTGCAGAGTGCCGGACGGTCGCTGGTGCATCGGCGAGGACAGCGGCTCGAGACGCTCGTCGCGCGGTTGGACGCCCTGAGTCCACTGGCCGTGCTGCATCGCGGCTACGCCATCGTCGTGCGGGAGCGTGACGGCAAGGTGCTGCGCTCGCCGGCCGACGTCAGCCCCGGCGAGCGCGTCGACGTGCGCGTTGCACAAGGACGGCTGCGCGCCGAGGTGCTCGCCACGGAATCCGAGCAATGGCGCGATCCGGCAGCCGACGGTGGTTGACATAGGTGCCCGCAGCAGTGTCATTTACACGTTTGGTATCAGGGCTCCGCAGCGTGGATGCTGCGGCGAGTGGGATCGGGGGAGGGCGCGGGTTCCCGGGTGAGTCCCTCGGACGTTTGACGTATATTGGCGTGGTAGATGCGTGGCTTACGTGATATGCAGCGCGCCGAGCGACCGCCGTGCTGCCGCAAGCGTCGGCGATCGCTTTCTGCTGACGCCGTAGACAGGGTGAGGACCAGGTGCAAAAACTCCTTATCGTTGACGAACAACCCGTGATGCGGGCCGGCATCTTGCACGCCATCGAGGCCGCCGGGCTCTCGGTCGCGGTGGAGGGCGTGGGTTCGGCGGCAGAGGCCATCAACAAGCTACGCAGTGGGATCTGGTCGGGCGCCATGATCGACATCGGCTTGTCCGACGCCGGCGGCATCAGCTTCCTGAACCGCCTAATCAAGACACACGCGGACCTGCCGGTGCTGGTGTTTACGGCCATGCCGGAATCTCCGTACGGCCTGCGGGCGCTGCGCACGGGGGCCGCCGGGTTCCTGCACAAGAGCGCTTCACCGGAAATCCTCGGCGAGGCGCTGCGCCGCGTTCTGGGTGGCCGGCGCTACGTCAGTCCGGCGCTCGCGGAGCAACTGGCGGACCGGATGGTCAACGACTCCGACCGCGTGCCGCACGAGTTGCTTACGGACCGCGAGTTCGAGATCTTCCGCCTGATCGCGCTCGGTAACAGCGTCGCGGACATCGGCGAGACGCTGAACATCAGTCCCAAGACCGTGCACGTGCATCGTGCCAACATCCTGCGCAAGACCGGACTCGCCGATAACCGCGCACTCACGTCCTACGCCTTCGAGCACCGGCTCATTCCGGGGCGGCGCTCGGAGGATCGTCAGCGCGGCAGTGACGGGGGCGCGCAGCAGGCATCGGAGGCGCCGCCGCGCTGAGCCTCGCGGGCGGCTGCCTCTGACTTCGGAACCTCTGCGCTCCGGATGAGCGTTGCTGACTCAGCGGCGCCCGCTATTGGCCCTTCTGTCCCGGCCCCACGCCTCTTCTAGACTCCCTGCCTGACCCGCCTCTCGGCGCGTTCCCAGCGCCATTGCGCCGCGTATCCACCCCCGTTCAGTCTGCCACGGTACGACGCCCGGCTCTGTTTTCAGCGGCCTTGTCAGGCGGTGGCCGCGGCTGGTGATAATCCGGCAAGCCCTTGCAAGTAAGGGATTTATCCAGGTTTTCCGGCGCGACCGCGCTGACTTCCCGCTAGTACGCCCGACGATATACCCCCTTCTGTACGACGCTTTCCTAAAGGGTCTTTCTCGAACCGCCTAATCGGGATTACGTCCCCGTGCCGTAGGCGTATCCCCCATCATCGGCCAAGATAACACCCAACAAGACTGCAACGCGGCGACAACAAACCGCCGCCCCCGATCAGCCCGAACATCGCACCTGGAGAGCCGAGATGACCAAGCTGCAGAACACCCTGAATCGAGTCCTGACCGCCGGTGCCGCTGCTGTGCTGTCGCTCGCAATCGCTGCCCCCGCACAGGCGATGACGCCGGCAGAGCTCGACGCGCTCAAGCAGGACACCGTGTCGCTGGAGGATCGTACCTTCACGCCCAGCTTCTCCGCGCAGGCAGCCTTCGCTGACTCCGCTTCCATCGCCAGCGCAATCCTGAGCCTGGAGACCAATCTGTCGTTCCCGGTCGCGGGCTTGACGGAGTCGGCGCAGGACCAAGACTTCAGCACCCAGGCGCTGCTGTCCAAGGCGTACACCACGCGCGATACCATGCTGCTGCGCGCTTGCACCATCGCCGAGAACGCGGTGCCGCCCGGCCCGCGCGCCTACAACGACGAGGAGATGGCAGCACGCATCAATACAATCAGCAACGCCCTGCGCTTGGTCGCGCCGATGTACATTCCGACGCGTACCGATCTGCGCAACGATCCTTACGGCAGCATCGAGCAGGCGAACGCCGACGTCGAAGACATCATGGATCTCCTGGGTGACTACGTCGCCCTCGACACGGAGCGGGACATGTCCTCGCAGTACTACGATTACCTGCTTACGGTCATTTGGCAAAACGCCAGCGACGCTTGCGACAACTACTCCTACTGATCGGGTCGGAAGAAGCGACATCCATCAGCTCAATGCCGACAAGTGACGCAAGCTCCCCGGGGCATCGTCCCCGGGGAGCCAGGCCGACAAAGCCAGCGCAATCGGCAGCGCGGTAGATCGAGCAAAGAGACAGTGCCTCCAGGGGCGCTGTCTCTTTTTTTGCGCCGTGGCATCGGTGTTGGGCCGGCAACCGCTGGGGTCCTTGGCCCTCGGCATTGCTCGGACCTGCCTCTAGCCCACGGCGCACAAGGGTGATGGATGGAGGAAGAGGGGCAGCGAAAAGCGCAACTCGCATGCCTTACGGGCGTTCCCCGAAGCGACCCCGGTCAGGATGTCCCGAACCGCCTTGATCGCAACGCCGTCCAGGGCCATGGCGCCGTGGGAGCGGCGTCCCCGCCGCGATTGGACGCTGGATCGGGTCGCTGGGGAGGTTGCCAGCGCCTGGGGGCAGTGGCGTATAGCGCTCGGCCTGCGGTCAGGTTCCGCCGGCCGGCGCGATGGAGTGATTCGAGGCGAGGGGACGGCGCTACGGTTGCGGTTCGCCGACCGGAGATCTATCGGATCGAGGTGAAGCCACGTCCACGCTCAGCAAGCCAAGGACTGCTCCATCCGGCGCCGGCGCAAGCTGGTCAGACCCAAGAGGCCGGTGCCGAGCCCCAGCAGTGCCAGGGTGGAGGGGAGCGGTGCCGAGGCGGTGTAAACGTCGTCTACGCGGAACTCGAACTGGAACTCATCGGTGGAAGACAGGGTGGCCGAAGTGATTGGCGCGTCCGGGTCGATGAAGCCGATGAAGTAGGCTGCGACGCCATCGTTGGGGAAGGGGCCGCCGTTGTATGTCTCATTCGGGTCGGCCGCGTTGTTCTGGGTCGTCGTGCCGACGGTCATGCGTAGGTCGCCATCGAGCAAGCCGGACGTCGTGGTCATGAACCAAGCGCCGATGGCAAAGGCATTCGAGGCGGAAATGGTGAAGCCGTCGCCTGGTACGCCGTTGGTGTTACTGCTCTGAAACTTCTGGTTCGTCCCGCCGTTGCTGGTGCCGATGGCATTGGGCGCGCTGCGCGTGTTGCCCGGAGCGACATCGCTCACATCGCTGACGATGGGTGTCGCGCCCGAGCTGATCGAGAAGTCCGAGAAGGTGATGCCGTCCACGGTGGCGCCGTCGATCGAGCTGCCATCCGCGGTCACGTTGTCGAAGTCGTGCAGAACGGACGTCAGCCCGTACGTCGACAGCGCCGCCTGGAAGGCGGAAAAGTCGTTGTAGCCCACCGGCACGGCGTGCGCGCTGCCGACGGCTAGGCTTCCCACCGCGGCCGCCACTGAGAGCCTCAGTTTGCTTGTGCGTCTGGTCATGGTCTAGGTAGCCCCTTGCGGCTTGAGCCTTGAACTTGCACCGCGTCGAGCCGGCAGCGTGTGCGAGCCGGGAGCGCGCGATACCGACATTGTAGGGCATTCACCGATCGAATGCCTGCCGAAACGCCGCTTGTCGTGAAATCGAGATGGTGCGCCCGACGGGGCGGGCCACGATGTCCCGGTGCCGCCCGAAATCCTGTGCCCAGCACGAGCACCACACTACAGAAAGTCGGACGAGAGCAAAGGCTGCACTGTCCGCTTTGAGCGCCGCATCACAAAAAAAGAAACGCCGCACCCTGCCAGGGGAGCGGCGAAAGGAGGAGTGGATGGTTCCGGTGCGCACAATAACACCGAATCAAGCATGGGTATTTGACAATCCGCAATGCAGCAGGGTACGTGTGCGCACACCCGCCCCGGAGCGATCGGCATGCGCTCTTCCGCTCGGGCTGGGTTTGAGCCCGTGCACCCGACGCCGGCACAATGCCGGGGTGGGCTGTTCCTGTGGCACCGGCGCGGCGTATGCTCCCGAAGTCCACAGGCGGCGGGCGACTTGGGTGGTTCCAGACTCTATGGGTGGCGCGGACGATGCAGACGGCTTGGGCTGACTACGCCTGTGAGGGCTTCTACGACGAGCTGATGGAAGGGCCGGCGCAGGCGCGCGCCGGCTGCGAGGCGCTGGCGGCGGACATCGATGCGCTGGGGCCGGACGAGTTGGCGGCCCGCCAACAGGCGGCGGAGGCGTCCATCAAGGAGATGGGCATCACGTTTACGGTGTACTCGGAGGAGGGCGGCATGATCGACCGTGCCTGGCCCTTCGACGTGGTGCCACGGGTGATTCAGGAGCCCGAGTGGCGCCGGGTGGAGGCGGGGCTCAAGCAGCGCGTGGAGGCGCTGAACCTCTTCATCGACGACCTCTACCACGAGCAGCGCATCGTCAAGGACAAGATCTTCCCGCAGGCGGTGCTGGCCAAGTCGGTCAACTTCCGGCCGCAGTGTGTGGGCGTGGACCCGCCGCTCGGCATCTGGGCGCACATCTGCGGCTCCGACCTCGTGCGCGACAAGGACGGCACCATCTATGTGCTGGAGGACAACCTGCGTGTGCCCTCCGGCGTGTCCTACATGCTGGAGAACCGGCTGGTCACCAAGCGCGTGCTGCCGGAGCTTTTCGAGCACTACGCGCCGCTGCCGGTGGACGACTACCCGAGCCAGCTCTTCGACACCCTGGCGGCGCTGTCACCGCGTCCGGCGGAGTATCCGGAGGTGGTGGTCCTGACGCCCGGCATCTACAACTCCGCCTATTTCGAGCACGCCTACCTGGCCCAGCAGATGGGGGCCGAGCTGGTGGAGGGGCGCGATCTGTTCGTGGACAGCGACGATTGCTGCTACATGCGCACGGTCGACGGCCCGGCGCGGGTGGACGTCATCTACCGGCGCATCGATGACCTGTTCCTCGACCCGGAGGCGTTCAACCCGAGTTCCATCCTCGGTGTGCCCGGCCTGCTGCGGGCGTGGAAGGCGGGCAATGTCGCGCTCGCCAACGCGCCCGGTGCGGGGGTGGCCGACGACAAGGTGGTCTACGCCTTCGTGCCCGAGATCATCAAGTACTACCTGGACCAGGACCCCATCATCCCGAACGTGCCCACCTACCGCTGCATGGAGCCGGATGCGCTCGCCTACGTGCTGGAGCACATCGCCGAGCTGGTGGTGAAGCCCGCCAACGAGTCCGGTGGCTACGGCATGCTGGTGGGCCCGGCCGCGAGCCAGGCGGAGTGCAACAAGTTCGTCGCGCTGGTCAAAAGCGATCCGCGCAACTACATCGCCCAGCCAACGCTCACCATCTCCACCGTGCCGACGGTCATCAAGCGCGAGCTCGAGCCGCGTCACGTGGACCTGCGGCCCTTCATCCTGTCCGCGGACCGCCAGAGCGTCACCATGGGCGGCCTGACGCGCGTCGCGCTGCGCAAGGGCTCGCTGGTGGTGAACTCCTCCCAGGGCGGCGGCAGCAAGGACACCTGGATCATCCCGGAGGGTGCGCCGGAGCAGTCTCAGGCCCAAGCTCAGAGCGAGGCGCAAGCCCAGGCCCAATCGCAGGTCCGCTAGCATGCGCCCGCCAAGCGCAGGCCCGGCGAACGGCCTTGATCATGACTCCGTCCAAAGCCATGGCGCAGTGGGAGCGGCGTCCCCGCCGCGATTGGGCGCCCGTCGCGCCGAGGACGGCGCTCCCACGGCGGCGGGCCAAGTTATGATCGGCGCCGAGTCGTGGTCATCACTATCGAAATTGGAACGGGCGAGGTCACTTTAGCGGACGCGGCTGCGAGCATCGCTATCGCTATCGCTATCGAAATCGAGGCCGAAGCAGTCGGCCCCGGTTCGTCATCGATCTCGATCCCGATTTCGATTTGGTGGCGACCTGGACTTGCCGCCGTCCGCGCGCCGAGACCTCTCGATCGCTTCCAACTGCTGCATCCAGCCGGAGTCCGCCGCATGCTGTCCAGAGTCGCCGAGAACCTCTATTGGCTCGCCCGCTACGTGGAGCGCGCCGAGAACACCGCGCGCATCGTCACCGTCAACGCCAACCTGCTGCTGGACCTGCCCAAGGGCGTCGCGCCCGGCTGGCGCCCGCTGGTGGACATCACCGGCGCCAACGCGTTGTTCGAAGAGCTGCACAAGGACTATGGCGAGCGCCAGGTGGTGCGCTTCCTGCTGGCCGACGAGCGCCATTCAGGCTCGATCCTGATGGCCCTGTCCGCGGCGCGCGAGAACTGCCGCACCATGCGCGACATCGTGCCGCGGGAGTTCTGGGAGCAGATCAACGGCCTGCACCTGTTCGCGTCCGGCGAGCTGCAAAAGGGGCTGGCCAAGACCGGCCGTCACGCCTACCTGCGCGAGTTGGTGCTGCGCTGTCAGACGCTTGCCGGGCTGCTGGACGGCACCATGCTGCATGACCAGGGCTACGAGTTCCTGCTGCTCGGCCGCTACCTGGAGCGGGCGGACATGACCACGCGCATCGCCGACGTGCAGTCCGCGAATCTGCTGCCGTCGGCCGACGGCGGCGGGCCCTACGACAACATCCAGTGGGTGAGCGTGCTCAAGTCCATGACCGCGTACCAAATGTACCGGCGCAGCGAGCAGATCCGGGTGCAGCGCGCGCCGGTGCTGCGCTTCATCTTCAAGAGCCCGCTGTTTCCGCGCTCGGTGCGCTGGTGCATCGAGCATGCGCGCAGGGGCCTGGAGCGGCTGCCGCGCAACGAGTCGTCGCTGCGCGAGGTGGGCCGCATCGCCCGGCTGCTGGACGGCGCCGATCTACCCGCGCTGACCCAGGCGGAGCTGCACGACTTCGTGGATGACGTGCAACTCGGTATCGCCAACCTGCACGGCGAGATCGCCGCCACCTGGTTCCCGCCGCCGCTCGCCGTGGAGGAGGCGGCCTGAGCCGATTTGACAAAGCCGGAAGCGATACTCCAGGTGCGGCGGCCGGCGCGAGCTCTTGTGGGAGCGGCACTCTTGGTGCCGCGACCGGCGGCGAGACGACACACGACGGGCCGAGCCACAGCCAAGCCGCAGGCCACCAGGCGGCCCTCATCACGCCGAAAAAAGGCAGTGGCGCTCCCACGGTGCCGGCGCGCCAGAAGCGGCGCTTAGGCGAGTCCGCCGCCGAATAGTCCATCGCTCGTCGAAAAGCCTTCCACTCCGGCAATCTTCATGTACAATTGCGGGTTTCGCTGTGCCCGGAGCGCTTGTGGTCCGGGTGAGTCGACCACTCGAACAGGCAAGTCAACCGGAAACCAACGATGGTCAAGATTCGTCTTTCCCGCGGCGGCGCCAAGAAGCGTCCGTTCTACCAGATCGTCGTCGCGGACATTCGCCGTGCCCGCGATGGCCGCAACATCGAGCGTATCGGGTTCTTCGACCCATGCGCCCAGGGCAGCGCCGACCGTCTGCGCGTGGATCGTGCCCGCGCGGAGCACTGGCTCCGCCAGGGTGCGCAGCCCACCGAGCGCGTCGCCAAGCTGCTGAAAGAGGCCGCCAAGCAGGCGGAGGCGTCGCCGCTGGAGGCCTAGGCGACGCCCAGTTGACACCCAGTCGCCCCCCAGTCGCCTCCAGTGGAGCCCCTACTCGCCAAACTCGTTCTTGGATGGTGATGGCCGGCATGGCGACCGCGGCACAGGCCCCCGCGGCCACTGACCAGCGCCGGCTCGTGGAGCTGGGCCGCATCGGCGCACCGCACGGGGTGCGCGGCTGGGTGCGGATCTTCTCCGACACCGAGCCGCCGGAGAACATCCTGCGCTACCGTCCCTGGCTGGTGGACGGCGTTGAGACCGAGGTGATCGAAGGCCACCGTCATGGCAAGGCGCTGGTCGCCCGGCTGGCGGGCTGTGAAGATCGCGAAGCCGCGGCCGCGCTGACCGGCCGCCGAATCGCCGTCTACCGGGAGCAGTTGCCGGCGCCGCGGGCGGACGAGTTTTACTGGATCGACCTAGAAGGACTGAACGTGCAGACGCTGGCGGGCGCCGATCTCGGGCGGGTGAGTCATCTCTTTCCCACCGGCGCCAACGACGTGCTGGTGGTGGAGGGGGAGCGCGAGCGGTTGTTGCCCTTCATCTGGGAGCAGGTGGTCAAGGACGTGGACTTCGAGCGCCGGCGCATCCTGGTGGACTGGGACCCGGACTTCTGAGTTCGGACTCTGGATCAGGGCGCGGCGCGGGCCGCCCGCTCTGCGAGGACAGCATCGATGCGCTTCGACGTCATCACCCTGTTCCCGGAACAGTTCCGGATACTGAGCGGGGAGGGCGTCGTCGCCAGGGCGCTGCGCCGGGGCATCGCGCAGCTCGAGACATGGAATCCGCGCGACTTCGCCACCGACGCGCAGCGCACCGTAGACGACCGGCCCTACGGCGGTGGCCCCGGCATGGTGATGAAGGTGGAGCCGTTGCGTGCGGCCATCGATGCGGCCAAGGCCGCAGCGGTGCAGGCCGGCTGCGACAGCCGCGTCGCCTACCTCAGCCCACAGGGCCGGCGGCTGACGCAGGCGGACGTGGAGCGCATCGCCACCGCGCCGGGCTGGATTTTGTTGGCGGGGCGCTACGAGGGGGTCGACGAGCGCCTCATCGAGACCCGCGTGGACGAGGAGTGGTCCATCGGCGACTACGTGCTGAGCGGCGGTGAGCTGCCGGCCATGGTGGTGATGGACGCTGTGATCCGGCTGCTGCCGGGCGCCTTGGGGCATGCCGATTCGGCGGCACAGGACTCCTACGGCGACGGGCTGCTGGACTGCCCGCACTACACCCGCCCGGAGGTGGTCGATGGGCGGGCCGTGCCGGCGGTGCTGCTGAGCGGCGACCATGCCGCCATCGAGCGCTGGCGCCGCCAGCAGGCGCTCGGACGCACCCGGGAGCGGCGGCCGGACCTGCTGCGGGCGCGCGGCCTCGACGCCCGGGACCGGGCATTGCTGGACGAATACATGCGGGGCCGCGGCGGCACCGCGGCTGAACAGGAGCCAAACACATGAGCAACATCATCGAACAACTGGAAAAGGAACAGATGGCCAAGACCGTGCCGGACTTCTCGCCCGGCGACACCTTGGTCGTACAGGTCCGAGTCAAGGAGGGCGAGCGCGAGCGCCTGCAGGCGTTCGAGGGCGTGTGCATCGCCAAGCGCAACCGCGGCCTGAATTCGGCCTTCACGGTGCGCAAGATCTCCCACGGCGAGGGTGTCGAGCGCGTCTTCCAGACCTACAGCCCGGCGGTGGCCGAGATCCAGGTGAAGCGCCGCGGCGACGTGCGCCGCGCCAAGCTCTACTACCTGCGTGGACGCACCGGCAAGGCCGCGCGCATCAAGGAGAAGCTCGGCCCCAGCTCAAGCAACTGACTCGAGCGGCAGGCGGCCAGCAAGAACCTGGTGGGCGGACAAGCGAAGAGGCTGTGCAAGTATTCGGTGTAGGTCGGGTTAGCGCAGCGTAACCCGACGATGGGCGCCAGGTAAGGGCGCGAGTAAGTCGTTGATGGTGGGGTTACGCTATTGCTGATCCGACCTGCGATCTGCTCGATTTCGGCTTTGCGAGCAATACTTTCACGGTCTCGAAGCATATCCGCCACCCTGGCTGCCGCGATTCCGGCCAACCACCACGCCCAAGAGCCCTCCATTGCCCGCCAGCTTCTACTGGCACGACTACGAGACCTGGGGCAGCGACCCGGGCGTGGATCGTCCATGTCAGTTCGCCGGGCTACGCACCGACGCCGAGCTCAATGAGGTCGGTGAGCCCTTGGTCGTCTTCGCGCGCCCGGCCGACGACCTGCTGCCGCAGCCCGACGCGTGCCTAATCACCGGTATCAGCCCCCAGCGCGCCGAGCGCGAGGGCATTCCCGAGGCCGAGTTTGCCCGCGCCATTCAGCGCGAGCTCGCCGCGCCTGATACGTGCGGCGTCGGCTACAACAGCCTGCACTTCGACGACCAGGTCACCCGCCAGCTCTTCTATCGCAACCTCCTGGAGCCGTACGCCCACGCCCACCGCAACGGCAACTCCCGCTGGGACCTCATCGACGCGCTGCGGCTCGCCCACGCGTTGCGGCCGAATGGCATCCAGTGGCCGGAGCGCGAGCCGGGCGTCACCTCGTTCCGTCTGGAGCACCTCACCGCTGCCAACGGCATCCCGCATGCGGGCGCCCACGACGCCCTGGCCGACGTGCGCGCCACCATCGCCATGGCGCGGCTGTTGCGCCGAGCCCAGCCGCGGCTCTTCGCCTACGGGCTGACCCTGCGCGACCGTGCGGCAGTGGACCGGCTCATCGACCGCGGACAGCCGCTGTTGCACGTCTCCGTGCGCTACCCGGCGGCGCTCGGCTGCATCGCGCCGGTGGCCGTGGTCGCCGCTGCGGAGGACAACCCCAAGCAGCGCTGGTGCTTCGACTTGCGCACCGACCCGGCGCTGCTGCTGGACCTGTCCGTGGACGAGATCCGCGCGCGGGTGTTCACCGCCGCGGAGGACCTGCCGGAGGGTGTCGAGCGCATCCCGCTCAAGGGGTTCAAGACCAACGCCGTGCCCATGCTGGCGCCGCTCAAGACCCTCACCGACACCGCCGCCGAGCGCTGGCGGATCGTCCCCGCGTCGGTGGCGGAGCACGCGGCGTTCATTCGCCGCCACGCCGGCGAGATCGCCACCAAGGTCCGCGAGGTCCAGCGCCGCGAGCCCCAAGTCGGCCCCGATGGCGGGCCGGACAGCCGCCTGCAGGACCCCGAGCGTATGCTCTACTCCGGCGGCTTCTTCCCCGACCAAGATATCCGTGAGATGGCCCGCCTGCACCGGCTCTCCCCGCCGGAGCTGGCCGCCGAGCACCCGCGCTTTCAGGACAGCAGGCTGCCGACGCTGCTGTTCCGCATGCGCGCCCGCAGTTGGCCCGAGACCCTCACCGAGGCCGAGCGCGAGGACTGGGACGCATGGCGCTTCGAGCGCCTCACCGACCCCGAGGCCGGCGCCTCCATCACCATCGACGACTACGCCGGGCGTCTCGCGGAGCTGCGCGTCGCGTCGGACGACGAGCCGTCATCCGATGCCAAGCCCGACGACCTGCTGACCGACCTCGAGGCATGGGGAGAGCGGGTCATGGACGCGGGTATCTAAGCCGAGCCTCCAAGAGCCGGCAACCGCTGGCAACGATTGTGGGAGTGCCACTCCCGGTGCCGCGACCGAGCGCGGCCCGAATGTCCCGCCAACCCACAAGCCGGGGCGCGCGCGCTTCCATTGTTCGCAAACTACGACGCCAGTACATCCTACGGCGGCTTTGTGCTTGCTACGCACCTCGACCTTCGAATACACCGGCCACCGCGCCCCGACGAGGTCGAGTAAAAGGGCCGAGCGGCAGGCGTAGTTGGGGCCGGCTTGATGCGCGTATTGCATATTCTCTACGCGGCTCGTGTCGCAGATGCCAAGAGCCTGGACGCGTTGTTTACCTCAGCCTTGAAGCGGCCATTGCCGAGTTATCCTACGGCCCTGCATCGTGGAGGCCGGCCAATGATGATCCAGCGCCGCGCGGATGGCGTCGCGCGGGAAGATTCGTACGCGGCAGCCGCGGCTTGGGCTCGGCCGTTGATCTGGGGCAAATCCTGACGAGTCGTCAGGGCGATGGACGGACCGCTGGCATATCCTCTTGACAACGCTCGCGTGCCAAGTTGCAGACGCGGTGTACGCTCCGGGCGTGCCTGCAGGCGCTTACAGCGTGGGGGACAGATTGGGCGAAGTTCGAAGCATGAGCGTCTTCGTCGGACGGGTGGTGATGTGGAGTCGTTGGTTGCCAGTCGAGCAATGCGATATTGAGGGACAGACCACGAATAATTTGGCAAATACGCTGACCCAGCGAGAAAGCGCCGCGCGCCAGCGTCGATTTTCGGGCCGGATCTGATAGGTCATGGGTGGGCAGGGTCTTCAGGAACGCGGCGGATGGCGGCTCGGCGGGTGGGTCGCGCAGGAGGTTGCGGTAGTGGTTGGGCGGGACTTGGCGGGGCGACTCGGGGGGACGGCGGTATTCGTAAGCCGTCAGACACGGCTCGCCGCCGTGGATTGCGGCGAGCAGGTAACGGAATTCTGCGCAGGTGAGCCCGGTGACGAGGCAGGCGTGGCGCAGCGGGACGGGTTGGCGCGGTTGCGCGAGTGCTTCGTCGTCGATGTGCAGGGTCGGGATCGGCAACGGCGGCTTCGCTGGCGGTGTCGGTTACCGCAGCACCTCGTCGATGCTGTCTTCCTTCAGCAGTCGCCGGGACCACCGGAGTAGCGATTCCGGATCGGCGGCTTCGATCTGTGCGCGGACTTGCGCGGGGACAGGACCGAATTTGTCCTCCAGTAACAGCAGGAGCATGTTCGCCTCGCCGATCTGGATGCCTTCGTCGCGCATGCGGGTGGTCAACGACTGCATGGTCTTGGTCTCCTCGGGATAGTCGCGTTGATACTGTTCACGCTCGGCGTCGCTAAGGTCGGCGTAGATGTCGACGAAGTCGACATATTTCAGCCGCTTCTCCGGGTCGGGCTCAAGCGTCACGAGACCGCGCAGCGCCAGGGCATAGACCGCAACGCGCTCGCTTGGATCGTAGCGCATGTTGGGCAGGTTGAGCCGCGCGACGATGTTGTCGCTGTTGCGCCAATCCTGCCAGGACAGGTCGGGTAGGGCGCAGGCGAGGTATCGGAAGTTCAGGTAGCGGTGCCTGTCGCCGCCTAGACTCAGTTCCTCGGGCCGCTTGCCTTCGCGCAGAAAGATCGCCACGGGCACGACGCGTTCCGTGTCGAACAGCTCCGTGAGGTCCAAGCAGTAGTGGGCCAGGCGGTGGATCGAGAACCGGGACGTGTCCGTCTCCTCTTCCAGCACGAACAGCAGGGCCTCGCGGCGGCCGTCGGGCCATTCCACCAATAGCGGCATGTCCAGTTCTCGGAACCGATCGCCCAGTCGCTCCTTCAGTTGCTCCTCGCGGATCGGGATGATGCGCGCTCGATTATCGATCTCCGCCGCCTCGTCGGCCGCAAAGAACCGCACCGCGTCGTGGGGATAATCGAGGATCAGGTTCTTGAAGTTCTGGTCGTGGCTCATCGAAAACTCGTCGTGGTGCGATCAGTGTCCCCGGGTCGCGATTGAGGACGGCGTCGCTCCGCACGCATGCAGGACGGCTGCCGCGCAGGGTGTTGTCGCGGATCGGCAGCATATCCAAGCGTGTCGGCGGTCGCCATGCTCGCGCGGACGCCCACGGCAAGGGCGATGACCGCAAGGGCGGCCGCCTCGGCCTCTCCGGTCGCATCGCCGAGCGCTTCCAGAACACCGAGATCACGCCGCTGCTCGCCATCGCCGGGCTGTTGCTGACGCTGTTCGCGAGCTGGGCCTACGGCTCCTTCCTAAGCAGCGTGCCCGAGGTGGCCGACTATGAGGTCTACGCCGGCACCGCCGCGCCGATCAACTTCAACGGCCTGGTGCGCCAGTACTACCTGCGCGAGGGGCCGCACTTGGGCGACATCCAGGTCAATCTGGTCGACAAGCACTACCGCGACGACAAGAGCCACAAGATTGCGCTCAGGCTGCGCGAGCCCTTGTAGCAGATCGCCCGCCAATACGACGGCAACGCCAAGCTGGTGGAGATCCCGCCCGGCCCGCCGGTGCTGTCCCCCTTGGTCGCCGAGGTCTACGGCATCGACTACGCCGGCCAGATCGCCATCGCCAAGCAAGTGCGGCAGGCGTTCGGAGAGACCGCGGACATCGTCGACATCGACGACTCCGTGGAATTCCCCTCCGACAAGGTGCTCGTGGAGGTGGACCGCGCCAAGGCCGCGCGCTTAGGCGTCGAGCAGGCCGCCGTCGCGCAGGTGCTGCAGACCGTGCTCGCCGGCGAGGACGTGAGCTACCTGCACGGGGCCAACGTCAAATACGCCGTGCCCATCCGGGTCGAGTACGACGCCGCCGACAAGGCCGATCTGAAGCAGGTGCTCGCGCTGCGCGTGCGCTCCATGGGCGGGCAGCTCGTGCCCCTGTCCGAGATCGTCGAGGTCATCGACACCACCCGCGAGCACAGCATCTACCACAAGGACCTGCTGCCCGTGGCCTATGTCACCGGCGACATGGCGGGCAAGACCGACAGCCCGCTGTACGGCCTGTTCGAGATCGCGGGCCAGCTCACCGACGACCCGGGCCTCAATCAGTGGTACATGCAGCAGCCCGAGAACCCCTACGAGTACAGCCTCAAATGGGACGGCGAATGGCAGATCACCTATGAAACCTTCCGCGACATGGGCATTGCCTACGGCGTCGGGCTGATCCTGATCTACCTGCTGGTGGTGGCCCAGTTCCGCAGCTACATCGTACCGCTGGTGATCATGGCCCCCATCCCGCTCACCCTCATCGGCATCATGCCCGGCCATGCGCTGCTCGGTGCGCAATTCACCGCCACCAGCATGATCGGCATGATCGCGCTCGCCGGCATCATCGTGCGCAACTCCATCCTCTTGGTCGACTTCATCAACCAGCAGGTCATAGAAGGCAAGGGCTTCGAAGCGGCGTTGATCAACTCCGCCGTGGTCCGCGCCAAGCCCATCGCGCTGACGGCGGTAGCCGCGATGGCCGGTGCCCTGTTCATCCTCGACGACCCGATCTTCTCGGGGCTTGCCGTGTCGCTGCTGTTCGGCCTTTTCGTCTCCACCGTGCTAACCCTGGTCGTGATCCCGGTGGTGTACTACGGAGTGATGAGGAAGCGCGTGGAGTGGATCAGGACGGCGACGGGGTGAGGTCGCGACTGGGAGCGCCGGCGTCCCGCCCCGGGAGCGCCGGCGTCGCGCCGGCAACTGGGGTCGGGGGCGTCTCGCCCCCGACCATGCGGTGCTGCCCTCGATCCAGGCCCACTCGTGAGAGAGCGACCGGAGCCCCGCCTCCCGAGCTCGCGAAGCCAAGGAGCTGTGGTCTAAGCTGTGGCCAGCAAGCCGGAGGACTACCCACGATGCGCGCAACAGCAAAGGTCCACAGGACCAACACCCACCAAACGCTGGACCTCCCGGACGGATTCGAGCTGTCCGCGGACGAGGTATGGGTGCGGCGTGACGAGGTCTCCGGCGACATCATCCTGACGCCGAAGCCGTCGCGACCGCGGCCTGAGCGGTTGGCGAGGCTCTTCGCGTTGCTGGACGCGGCGCCGCTGCCCGAAGACTTACTTCAGGAGCGGGAGAACCCGCCGCGGGTTCCGCGTGACCCGTTCGACGATAGGCCACTCTGAGTGATGTCCGGGAGGTATGGCGCTATGCTGCACTGCAAGCTTGCCGGGCCGAACAACTGAGTTGGCGCGGCTGGGCACCCACCTGACACCTGGAGAGCCGGACCATGAGCACTGCCAAGGCCGAAGTCGAAGGCCTGTTGCGGACACTTCCCGACGACGCGAGCCTGGAAGACATCCAGTATCACCTGTACGTTCTGGAGAAGGTCAAAAAAGGAGAGGAGCGCGCCGCTGAGGAAGGCACGTTGTCGCAGGAGGACGTGATGGCACGGATGCGGCAATGGCTCGACGACTGATCTGGTCGCCCGAAGCGGCGGACGACTTGGAGGATATCACCGCCTTTATCGCGCGCGACTCCCCCTCATACGCCCGCGCCGTCGCCAGGAAGGTTCTGGCAACGACGCGATCGATTCAGCAGTTTCCCGACATCGGCCGCGTTGTTCCGGAATTGAACAACCAATCGGTTCGGGAACGATTCGTCTATAGCTATCGGGTCATCTACAAGATCGAGCCGAAGCGCGAGCTTGTCGTCGCGATTTTGCACGGGAAGCGGTTGATCGGCGAGCTTGGGGACCGCGTGCCCTGACGTG